>JAKASF010000019.1 GCA_021828295.1 Microcaldota archaeon | reverse complement strand
GATTCTTGCGATAGCGACACCAATCGTGGTCGGCCTAGTGCTGGGAAGGGAGGCGCTAGGAGGGCTCATCGTTGGTATGATACCTACAAGCTTCGTCATGGCGCTATTCATGGCCAACGGCGGAGCTGCGATGGACAACGCTAAGAAGTACATAGAGACAGGAAAGTTCGGGGGCAAGGGCAGCGATGCCCACAAAGCAGCGGTAGTCGGCGACACTGTCGGCGACCCACTGAAGGATACCGCGGGGCCCGCGCTGAACTCGATGATAAAGGTGGTGAGCACCGTGTCTATACTTTTAGCGCCCGTCTTTCTCGCCTACGCCCTGTTCTAAACCGAAGACACGCGCCCCTCAACTGGCAAACGATCTTAACAGCGCCAGCCCCTGGGTCACTCCTGCTTTAGAGCTGCCGAACTCCCTGGTGCGGAAAACAAACGGCACATTCCCTATGCGGAGTGCGCCCCTGTCTACGCACTTCAGGAAGTCGAACAGTATCTTGTAGCCTTCGCCCACGAACCTGCTGCTGTTCTTCTTGTACGTTGAAACAAAAAGTTCTCTTCTTATTCCAAAGAATCCGGAGAATATATCTGCGCACGTCTCCTTCGCTTCCACAAACAGGACCGCCCTTCCTACGTACATGAACGCCCTTGATATTATCCTGCGGTATGCTGCCCAGTCGGTAACCCTCGCCCTGCTGGCCACCACAAGATCGCAGCCCGATCTAAGCCTGCTTGCCATCTCGTGGATTTTTTCTGTCGGATGCTGAAGGTCGGCATCGATCACGATCACGTACTTTGTCGTGCTTCTCATTATACCATAGACGATGCTTGCCGTCAAACCCCTCTCCATGCCGGTGGCAGATCTGTCAAAAAACCTTACGCGTCTCTCCTGCTTCGCGAACCCCTTCACTACCTGTTTAGTCAGATCATCAGACCCGTCGTCCACTACAACAATCTCGCATCCGTTATACTCTCTGGATATGCGCCGCAGTACCTGGCCCACACTCTTCTCCTCGTTCAGGGTGGGTATGATGACTGTAAGGTCTGCGTATCCGTTTGCCATTTTTAGCCACGCCTGACAAAGTACTCCACATAAACAGTGAACCACGATAGGACCGCTCCGAAGGTCGGGATCCGCTTCGCTACCGCACGGAGTATCTGCAGCTCGCTCCTCCCTACCGCACCCATGACTCCCAGGAGTATTGGGTAGACTGCAAGCACGAGCACAACCCCCGCGGCAAGCTGCGCAGTCTGGCTTGCAGGTAGGAAGTTCAGAGCGTAGAGCAATGCGGCGAGCACCACTCCCGCGGCCCCGACCTTGAGGGAACCGCCAAGTTTTGTTTTGATGTGCATCTTCCTCTCCATGTACCTTATGTACAGGAGGTCGTTGGCCAGGCTGCCGAAGAGGTATAGGCCGAATATTATGCCGTAAGCGCTGAAGAGCGGCACGAGCACGATGAGTAGGAAGAGCTGAAGGAAGCTTACAATCGCCGAATACTTGAGCACCACCTTCACATCGCCCATGCTTGTCACCGCCTGCACAGCGTAGTGCCATACAATGCCCAGCAGTATCGCCACTGTGAGCGCCGGTATGTATAGCCTCGCGCTAACGTAAGTGGGGAAGACCGAAGAGACGAAGGCGCCCGGAAGCGCGAACAGGTAAGCGGTCACAGGCACTATTGCCAGTGATGCAAAGTATATCGAGTAGTTGTACAGCTTGTCTATTCCGTTCCTGGCGTTCTTGCCTTCTGCCGCGCTCGAGAACATCTGCAGCGACACTGCCGACACAAAGCCTATGACGGTGAGTACTATCCCTCCGAGCCTGTATGCGACTCCGTACGAGCTGACTATCTCTGTGGACGCGAAGACGCCCAGCAGCAGTACAGCGAAACCAGGCAGCAGGCCTGGGAAGAGCCCCGCCAGCATCAGGGGCGTAGAGAAAGAGAGGAGGTCCTTTATCCTGCCAGCTATGCCCGAGACCTTTACCGATATGCGCGCGTGCTTCCTAAGGAGCACGAGCCCCGCGACTATTCCTGCCAGCGATCCTATGACTATTCCGTACATCGCGCCTACGGCTCCGAAGCCCAGATAAACGAGTGTTATGCTGGCTATCGACATGCACGCGGCCGACGAGGTGAACTCTATCGCGGATCCGCTCCCGTCCCTGAAGCCTATCAGCGCGTTGTACTCCACGCCCACTATCCCTGTGGTGACCATCCCCATGAGCGCTACCGTTATCAGCCACACGTACTCGGTGCTGTGGAACACGTACTGGGAGATGAGCCCGCTGAGCAGGGTCCCCACTATGAAGAGCGCCAAGAGAAGGACCACCGCAGTGAAGATGCTGTCTCCCAGGATCTCCGGCAGCTTCTCCTTCTTGCGCCTTGCCAGCGCCTGGGGTATGTGCTTGTTTAGGTACTGGCTGACGCCGAAGCCCCCAGACGCGCTGAACAGGGTGAGCACTCCGTAGGCCAGCGTGTAAGCAGCGTAGAGCTGTATCCCCAGAAGCCTTGCAACTAGAATGAGCGTTACTCCGTTTATCAGTATCGCGGCTCCCTGCGTAAGCGCCACGAACGACGCAGCCCTGGCGCTGCTTATGCCTATCTCGGCAGTCTCCGCGTCTTTGAAACCATCCATGCTTTATCAACTCATTTGCGCAATGCACCCACGAGGAAATCGAAATACGTGAGCATGGGCCCAAGTGTGATGCGCAGGGCCCTTAGCTTCCGGGTGGACTCGCGCAGCGTCTCGACGTCTTCTCCGTCCATCGTGCCGAACAGTACTAGGAAGAACGGATACGCTATCATTATGGCAATAACTCCATATACGAGCTGGAGGGCGAGGCCTGACATGAGAAGGCCAGCGGCCAGCACGATCGCAACTGCGCCGTTGCTAGCGAACGCGCGTACGAGCCTGCCGTAATCTGTCTTAAGCCCGAGCACGGTCCTGGCTCCGCGCAGGAACAGATAGTCGCAGACAACGCCTTCCACGAAGAAGAGCGAGAATATTGCGCCGAGCACGCCCCACAGCGGTAGGAATATGGCCAACGAGACCAGCTGCACCACTGTGCATATGCCCGTGTATATGAGCAACTTTGATGTCTTGGCCCTGGCTATGAACATGCTGCTCGCGTACACGCCCGCCAGTCCTATTGCCGTGCCCAGCGCTATCAGGCTCAGATACAAAGGCGCCGAGCCGAAGTTCTGCGATATCAGAAGATAGATCAGCGGCGTGGAATAAATGCCAAGGTAGGCGATTATCGGTATGGTGGCGAGCAGCGAGTACAGCATGGTCTTGTTGTACACGTACTCAAGCCTGCTCTCCCCCTTCCTCTTCGCTTCCCTAGCCGTTGCTATCGTCAGAGTCGGTATGAGCGTCACCGCGGCGGTGACATAGTAGGTAGAGAGTATGGTCCTCGCGCGCATCGCTATCCCGAAGTTTCCAAGCGCCTGTGCCGAAATGAAGAAACCGAGGAGCAGCGTGGCGAGGCTCGGCATGCTGTTGTTCATGAAGTTGTTGCCCCCTATGGGCAGCGCGAACCCAGCGGCTTCGCGCATGTCATGTGAGGTAGGCACGTTAACGCCCACGCGCATGCTCTTGTGTGCGAATCTGAATATCAGGTACGTGCCTATCGCCCCCGCAACCATGTAGCTGACCAGTATGCCTGCTACTGCACCGTCTGGGCCGTAGCCGAGGAGGACGAGCCAGACGCTCGCCACCAGCAGCACAACGTTCTCCAGTATCTCTAGCGCCGCGGCCGCCATGTTCCTTCCGGCTCCGACGAGCGCGTAGTCGGTGCTCCCGTACATCATTGCGAAGAACACTATCGAGGCCGCGATGATCAGTATTGTGGATGTTACGCCCTGTATATTGAGCAGGGACGCCACCGGCGCGCTTATCCCAATGCCGAGAAGAGTGAGCGCAAGTCCTATCAGCACAACTGAGGCCATGCCGGCGCCCAGCGCCTTGGAGAATCCCTGCCTGTCGCGCTTGTCCTCGGCCTCGGCCAGGTGCTTTATCAGGTACTGGCCGAACCCGAAGTTGCTAGCGGCGCTGACGAGCGAGAAGAAGGCGAAGGCAATTGTGAAGATTCCGTAGCCGGCGGGTCCGAGCAGCCTCGCTATGAGTATTATGCTGAGTATGCCAATCAGCAGGCTGAGCGTCCTCCCGACCGTAAGGGCCGAGAATGTTCTCGCGCTCCTCCTGCCAAGGGATTCGCGCTTAGCTGCCATCGTCTCTCCAACGAATTCTTGCTGTGGAAAGCTTATTAACTATAGTTTGCAATTTATCCCTGTTTTTCATGTTCAGTCTAGGCGTAGACAGAAAAGCGCTCAAGCAATATGCGCTTATAGCTCTCGCGTACCTGGTCGTTGCCCTTGTCTTCTTCTGGCCCATACTCCCCAATCTGGCCTCCTCTGTTCCGGGCGCCGGCGGGGACATCTTCCAGAGCATGTGGGAGCTGTGGTGGGTCCCGTACTCGATGTTCACGCTGCACTCAACCCCGTACTTCACAAGCTACGTGTTCTATCCCGTAGGGGCAAGCCTCGCAACCCAGACGCTCGCTCCGCTCGCAGGAATACTCAGCGCCCCATTCCAGGCAGTGAGCCTCGCTTTCGCGTACAACATCCTCTTCCTGCTGGGCTTCGCGCTAGCAGGCCTGTTCACATACATGCTCGCCTTCCACGTGACCAAGCACAGGGCAGCCTCGTTCGTAGCAGGTTTCATCTTTGCTTTCAGCCCCATACATACGATCCAGGCCTTTGGGCATCTGCAGTACACTAACATAGAGTTCATCCCGCTCTTCCTGCTGCTCTTCATGCTTACCATCGAGCACAAGAGGCACACGTACGCTATCGGCGCGGCGGTTGCGTTTGTGCTGCTCGCCTTCATGGGCGACATAGAGCAGGGCCTCATCGCGCTGCTTATGGCGTTCTTCGTTCTCGTCTACATGCTTGCTGCAAAGGGCCACAGGCAGAAGGTGCTTGACAAGCGCTATCTCATGATGCTGGGCGAAACCGTTGTCGTAGCGCTCGTGCTCGCCTCGCCTTTCATACTCGGCATACTATCGCAGCTCAGTCCGGGAGCCCTCGCGGCCGCAAACGCGCAGGCGACGCAGCAGTACAACGAGCTGTACAGCCCGGACCTTCTCTCGTTCCTGGTTCCCAGCGCATTCAACGGCCTGCTGAGCCCGCTCAGCAGCGGCTTCTCCGCGCTCTTCGCCCCGGCGCAGGCGGAGCGCACCACCTACATCGGATATAGCGTCATCCTGCTGGCGCTCGTGGGCCTGCTTTACGAGTACAAGAAGGACAGGTTTGCAAGCACAGGCGTCTACCTGTTGGGGCTCGTGGTCTTCGGCATGTTGAGCGTAGGCCCGTACCTGCAGATAAACGGCAACGTGACACCCGTGCCCGGACTATATCTGCTATACCATCAGATACCGCTCTTCAACGTTCTCCGCGAACCGGGAAGGTTCGACATAGCGTTCGAGCTCTTCATCGCGATCTTCGCGGCCGTGGGCCTTGTTGAACTCGAGAAGAAGTATTCGGGGCAGAACATCGCGAGGTACCTGCCTGCGATCTTCATGGTACTGCTTGTGGTAGAGTACAACTCCTGGCCTGTCAGCCAGAGCGCGCTGACCAACATGTACACGCTCAACGCCACCATACCGAAAGCGTACTACGAGATAGGCGCGCTCCGCAGCAACTTCTCTGTATTGGTGCTCCCTGCGATAGCCAACTACTCTGGCAGCCAGCCGGAGCTCTATCCTGGGATGGCTCTCTACTACCAGACCGCATTCAAGAAACCGCTGGTCGGCGGCTACACCACCAGGTCCAACACCACGCAGGCGTTCTCGCTGATAAATGTACCGCTTATCGCTTCGGCATACTATCTGGAGAGCGGGCAGGGGCTTGTCTACGGCTCTCCGATACAGGAGAACTACACGAACGCCACCGCGTTCTTCATGGGCGCGTACAACGTCGGCTTCATCGCAGTCATACGCCAGGCTTACAGCCAGACGGAGCAGGAGGGCATAGCCTCGTATCTGGCCAACTACTTCGGCACGCCAGTTTACCAGAGCAACGACACGCTCGTCTTCCCAACTACAAACATAGTGAACATCTCCGGAACGAGCCTCGTGGCCTTCTCGCCCACGCTGCTGAACAACCCGAACAGCATCTGGCAGCCGGGCTGGCTCCTCTGTGGTACCTCGCCGCTCTGCAGCCACGATTATCTCAACGCGTGGTTCGGCATCAATCCAGCGTACATAAGCATCTACTCGCCCAACTACACCAAGGTGGCCGTAGCGATGCGCGCCCTGGCCCCGTTCTCGCCCGGGCCCGAATACGTATACCTGAACAACCAGCTTGTAACGACTCTTAACCTGACAAACTCGTTCCAGAACTTCACTATCGATGCCGGCCTGAGCCCGGGTATCAACTACCTCGTCCTCGCATCGCACTCGCCGAGCAACCAGAGCGCCTACTCTAACATAGGCGTAGCAAACGTGACGGTAATAAGGCGGTCATAAACCCAGGAGCCGATGCCGGAGCCCGAGGCCGCAACGCCCATCTGCTAATACGATTCTCAAAGAACCAGTACACAAGACTTATATACTTTCGACTAGTGTTCCTGTTGGGTACCAGTTCCATAGGTACGAGTGGGTGTAGAATATGGTGGGCGAGTTACAGGAAGGCGAGTTGTACAGCGTGGATATTAGGGGCAAGAGCCCCCGCGGGGAGGGAATAGGTAGCGTCAACGGGATCGTTGTTTTCGTGAAGAACGCAAAGACGCGTATAGGCCGTGCCTACAAGGTAAAGGTAACCGACGTCCACAGGACGTTCGCATACGCTGAGATTGTAGACGAAGATAGCAAGTATTTTATAGGTAATGGTAGCCTAATAATACGTTAAGGGCGTCTGCTTTTAGCATTTCTTTTTTCTGTTAGCTACTATGGTGAACAGATGGATTTGAAGGGAATTTCAGAAGCTATAAAGAAGGGAACCACCACCGTTGGGATCATCTGCAACGACGGCGTAGTGCTAGGCGCCGACAGCAGAGGAACGCTCGGCGATTTCATCTCGAGCGACGCTGTGATAAAGCTGCAGAAGATAGACGACGGCCTGGGAATAATGTACGCTGGCGTGGCCGGCTACGCCGAATACGTAGTAAAGCTTCTCAGGGTCCAGAGCGAGATGTACAAGATGCAGGAAGGCCACTCGATGTCGCCTTCGGCTGCGGCCTCGCTTCTGGGTTTCATACTAAGGGAGAGCGTCTCGGAGATGGGCTACGCCTTCCTCATAGTTGGAGGGCTCAACAGGAGCGAGCCCGAACTGATAAGTCTCGATGCCATAGGAAGCGCGCAGAAGGAGAGCAAGTACACGTCCATCGGGTCTGGCATGGCATCCGCGCTCGGCTATCTGGACAACGCATATTCAGGCAACATAAGCGTGCAGGACGGGGTGAGGCACGCGGCAAAGGCGCTGCAGGTGGCGATGAAGAGGAGTTCGGCCACGGGAGGCGCGATGAGGATAGCAACGATCACCAAGAAGGGATTCAAGGAGCTTAGCAAGGATGAGATAGAGAAGCTCCTCAAGGCGCAGTAGATCCGGAATCAGGAGCTGTTGTTTTTGATCCTTTTGTTGCTTTTTGCATTAAGGCGAAATCCAGTCGGGTTTTAAGCTGATCAATTGACAGAAGAATCGAAGCAGGAAACAAAGGGCATAATCGAGACAGTGAAGGAGCTCGTCCCGAAAGAGGCGGGTCTCACCAAGGCCGAGTTCGAAGGTCCGGATGTTGTCATCTACGTTAAGAACGTATCCGCCATATACGGCGACGAGAACGTCATACGCAACGTCTCCACAACGATAAAGAAGAAGCTCATAGTGAGGAGCGACACCCAGAGCCTCATGGAGCCGGAGAAGGCCACGAAGAAGATACTTGAGATAGCCCCGCTCGATGCCGGCGTGAAGGAGGAGGGGATAAGGTACGTGCCCGAGTTCAACGAGGTGCAGATAGAGGCGATGAAGCCGGGCCTCGTGATAGGCAAGGGCGGGAGCACGCTGATAAGGATAGTCACAGAGACGGGCTGGGTTCCCAGGGTGCTGCGCATACCGACGATGAACAGCGACGTGATCAAGGGCGTGAGGCAGATGATGGCCAAGGAGGCCGACTTCAGGAAGAAGTTCCTGACCACGATAGGCAAGAAGATAAACCAGCCCATAGTCAAGAGCGAATGGATAAAGGCGACGGCGCTCGGCGGCTTCAGGGAAGTGGGCAGGAGCAGCCTGCTGCTCGAGACCAACCACTCGAAGATAATAATAGACTGCGGCGTGAGCCCCGAACCAGCGGTGAAGGGCCTGGACGCGATAGTTGGTGATGAGAACAAGGCGTTTCCGTATCTGGATAGCGCAAACATAACGATAAACGACCTCGATGCCGTCATACTGACGCACGGGCACATGGACCACATAGGCTTCGTGCCCTACCTCTTCAAGTTCGGGTACGAGGGCCCCGTCTACTGCACGCCCCCAACGCGGGACCTGGCAGCGCTCCTGCTCTACGACTACACCAAGCTGGTAATAAGGAGCGGGGGAACGCCGCTCTACGACGAGAAGGACATCAAGAAGATGCTCTCGCACATGATAACAAGGGACTACGGCGAGGTCACCAACGTAACGGACGAGATAAAGCTCACTTACCACAACGCCGGCCACATACTCGGCAGCTCGCTGGTCCACCTGCACATAGGCGAGGGGCTGTACAACGTTGTGCACAGCGGCGACATGAAGTACGGCTTCACGAGGCTACTTGACCAGGCCGATACGCGATACCCTAGGATAGACTCCCTCTTCCTCGAGAGCACATACGGAGGCCCGAGGGACATGACGGCCAACAGGCAGGAGCAGGAGGTCCAGTTCATGGAGCAGATCAAGCGCACTATACAGAACAAGGGCAAGGTGCTCTTGCCCGTGCTTGCGATCGGCAGGGCCCAGGAGATAATGCTGGTGCTAGAGAGCTACATGGCCACCAATCCCAACTACAAGCTGGACGTGCCCGTATATCTCGATGGCATGATTCTCGAATCGACGGCGATACACACAGCGTATCCCGAGTACCTCAAGTCCGGACTGCAGCACCGCATACTCAGCAACAACTCCCCGTTCGAGAGCAGCATCTTCGAGGTCGCGAAGGGAGAGCGCAGCGACATAGTAGACAAGGGACCAGCGATAATCCTAGCGAGCGGGGGAATGCTCAACGGCGGTACCGCCCTAGAGTACTTCAAGATGCTCGCAGAGGACGAGCGCAACACTATGATGTTCACCTCGTACACGAGCGTCAACTCCATGGGCAGGAAGGTGCTCAACGGCTTCAAGGAGATAGCCCTTCCGGGCGAGGACGGCAAGCTGCAGCCGGTAAACATAAGGATGCAGGTGGGCCGCAACGAGGGCTTCTCGGGCCACAGCGACCGAAGGCAGCTGATGAACTTCGTGCAGAACCTCAGGCCGAGCCAGCCGAAGAAGATATTCACGATGCACGGCGAAGAGGCGAAGTGCGAGGACCTGGCGAGGACGCTGGCAATGAGGTTCCACGTAGAGGGCAGGGCCCCGATGAACCTCGATTCGATGAGGTTCAAGTGACCTATCTGAAGGATCAGAACGTCTCTATCTTCGGCCAGTTCACTTCAGCAGGCATGGGCATCGCCTCTTCCTCCTGCTCGACCACGCTGATGGCGCTCATCCTTGCGTATGCGAGGGCGACCACTCCGATGAACGTTACGAACGTGACTACCAGCAGGTAGAGGGCGCTGCTCGTCAGGTACTCGAAGCTCACAGCAAGCAGCATCATCGAGCCCGTCGCACCGCATATCAGATGGCTCCTCTTGATATTCGCGAGCATGAGAAGGCCGCTTACCCCGCTCAGCAGTGCAAGTATCAGGTTGATGAACGACGTGCCGTACTCGTAGCTCCAGTTGAGCACCAGCGTGCTAAATCCTTTTTGGGCTATGTACCCAATGACGAAACCAGCCTGCGGAAGTATGAAGTAGCCGAATATGAGGGCGTTTGCAACGAAGAGCAGCCCCGCCACCGATGAGAAAGCGTTTGTTTCTTCTTTGGTGGCGTGGCCCATCGCCTCCAGCTCCTCCGCTTCCAGGCCCCTCGGGGGCTCCGAGTAGAGCGATACACGTTGCTCCAGTTCCTGCACCTCGCGCATCCTCCTCTCGTCCTCAGCGCTGTAGAATGCAGGCTTCTCAGCCTCCTCCTCTTCGGGAAGCGGTGCCATGGGGATGAGCGGCTCCTCTCTCACGGCGGGTTTCGCTGCAGCGCTCGGCTTGGGTTTCTGTGTAAGCATCGGCTTTTTAGGCTTGGCTTCGGGCTCGGGCTTCTGTTTGGTCTGCATAGCCTGCTCGGTTGCCTTCGCGCCCTCCGGCTGCTTCTTCGCAGCCATTCCCCGCATCTTGAAAATCAGAAGTTCATCGGGGTTGACTGTCAAGCCACCACGTTCAGAAGCGCCTGTTCCTCTCCGCCATCTCCTTCAGTTTCTCGAATATGCCCCTGTGCTTCGCGCAGCTTATGCAGTAGTATACCTTCCTCTTCTCGAAGAAGCGCACGTCGTTGGCGTTGTGAAGGTCTGTGGAGAACCTTATCGGCTTCTCGAACGCCACTGCCTTGTTCCTAGGCACCTTCCTGCCGCACGAGTCGCAGGTCACAGCGACCTCTTTTCCTCTCAACTTCAGCACCCTTTGTAGCTACCATTATGCCATAATCACTATATTAATACTTTGGCTACCCATTATCTCCGAGGGGAATCTGTGAAGATACTTGTGCTGAGCAACGTCCTGGGAAGCGTCGACAAGATAGTGGACGTGCTGCACGACAGGCACAACGTGGTGGCCAAGGAGGCCAACATGGCAGAGAGCACAATGGCCGGCACGGCAGCAGATCAGCTCAATGCCGGAACATACGACCAGGTGATAGTCGTGGCAAGGGATCCGATACAGGCGGGCATGCTGCTCAACAAGAAGGAGGGCGTAGACGCGGCCGTATGCGGCTCAGTCGATGACGTTACTCTTGCAAAATCAAACGGCGCCAATGCAATCGTGATACGCGACATAGACGCGGATTCGGTGCACGAGATAGTGGCGCAGGCTGCTGGCATATCGCTGCGCGGCCTGAGGATGCCGCAGATGCACGCACAGCCGCAGCAACAGGCAAGGCCGCAACGTGTGGAGAGATCATCAGAGCCTAGCGCACCTCTCTTCAAGATGCCCGCTTTCAAGATGCCGCAGCTGCTTCCGAAGCAGCAGGCCAGGAATCAGGTTCAGAAGAAGGCCAAGCAGCCCGCTCCTGAGGAGTATCAGCCCCCGCGAACAGCTCGCTCGGGCTCGATGAAGGACAAGATAAAGGACTATCTTGGGATAATCTGAGCGCGTTTGCGATTATGCTGGATTATGAGGCAAAATGATGATGGACAAGCCCGAATGCAAAAACATAGTCAGGTCTGTTCTTCCCGCGGTCAGGGCGTCTGTCGCCACCGCGATGCACGAGAGGTACGGATACAGCCAGAAGGCCATAGCCGAAAGGCTTGGGGTGGTGCAGGTCGCGGTGAGCAAGTACCTGCGCGGCAAGTACTCGAAGGACATAACTAGGCTTAAGGGCTACATAACAAGGAACAGGTTAAGCGACTCCATAGTGGAGAAGATAGCCAAGGGCGAGAGCAGGCAGCAGATAGACAGCGACATAGACGCGCTGTGCGACAGGCTTGTCGTGCTCAACGCACGTTGATATTTGGAGTGAGAAAGATGCAAGAAGAATTGGATCCTTTCAAGATAGCGCAGAAGCAGCTCGACACGGCAGCGGGGGTAATGAACCTGGACAGGCAGGCTCACGCTTTGCTCAGGGAGCCGATGCAGACCGTTATCGTTAACATACCGGTGAGGATGCGCAACGGAGAGACAAAGAGGTTCACGGGCTTCAGGGTCCTTTACAATAACGCGCGCGGGCCTGGCAAGGGAGGCATAAGGTTCCATCCGCAGGAGAGCATCGATACTGTGAAAGCGCTATCTGCATGGATGACGTGGAAGTGCTCCCTGGCAAACATCCCCTACGGCGGCGCCAAGGGCGGAGTGATCTGTGACCCCAAGTCGATGAGCCCCCAGGAGATAGAGGCGCTTTCGCGAGGCTACATACGCGCGATCGGCCAGTTCATAGGCCCGGACGTTGACGTCCCAGCGCCAGACGTGTACACCACCCCGCAGATAATGGCGTGGATGATGGACGAGTACTCGAAGCTCAAGGGCCACAACGAGTTCGGTGTCATAACGGGGAAGCCTCTCGAGGTCTGGGGATCCGAGGGAAGGTTCGACTCCACCGCCATGGGAGGCATGTACGTGCTCAGGGAAGCGGCGAAGCTCGCAAAGATAAACATAAAGAAGTCCAAGATAGCAATTCAGGGGTTCGGCAACGCCGGAGCCTTCGCGTTCGAGCTCGCAACCAAGCTCGGCGCAAAGGTCGTCGCCACAAGCGACTCCCACGGAGGCGTATACTCGAGCAAGGGACTCGATTTCGCAAAGCTGAAGGAGACGAAAGTAAAGACAGGCAGCGTCGTTACGTTCAAGGGTGCGGAGAAGATAACCAACGAGGAGCTGCTCGAGCTCGATGACATAGACGTGCTCATCCCGGCAGCGCTCGAGAACCAGATAACGGCCGCGAACGCGGACAAGATACACGCAAAGCTTATCCTGGAGTTGGCCAACGGCCCCGTGACCCCAGAAGCGGACCAGATACTCTTCGAGAGGAAGATACTAGACATGCCCGACTTCCTGGTCAATTCGGGCGGAGTGATCGTATCGTACTTCGAGTGGGCGCAGAACAGGCAGGGCTATTACTGGACCCAGGACGAAGTATACAAGAGGCTCGACACGATAATAACCAAGTCGTTCGCAGACACGATAGACACGCAGAAGAAATATGCGCAGCTGGGCAAGAAGATAAGCCCGAGAACAGCTGCGTATGTCATCGCTGTCAGCA
>JAKASF010000018.1 GCA_021828295.1 Microcaldota archaeon | reverse complement strand
CGTGTTCTGCAGCGTTCCCGCTCCGCTCTCGCTCGCGGTTCTTGCTGCCGCGCTGATAGACGTATTCATAGACAAATTTTACCTGAAGCGTCAGCTCAGGATTCCGGTATCTGGAATAATAAGCGGGCTGATCATCGGATCTGTTGCGCCGATCAACGCACCATTGCTCCTCGTGCTCTTCGCTGTAATCTTCGCCCTCTTCTCAAAGCACTTCATCAGGACGAAACACGGGAACATACTCAATCCTTCGGCGTTCGGACTCCTGATCGCCCTCTTCCTGTTCTCGGTCGGCGACGACTGGTGGGCGGCGGCCAACTTCAACGTCTACGGTCTGGCGCTCACCCTTACCCCGATACTGGTCATAGCCGCATACAAGGCGCGCAGGCTGACCACCTCGGCGTCGTTCATAGCGGTGTCGCTCGTTGCAGACATCGCGTTCTTGCACTCGGCCATGTCGCTGCAGGGCCTGCTCGCGGCAGCGCTCGGAATAAACTTCTTCTTCGCATTCGTGATGGCCGCGGAGCCGAAGACGTCGCCGCACCCATGGAAGCTCCAGGCGCTATACGGAGGCGGCATCGCAATTGTTTACCTGCTGCTGGCCAACTACGGCATTGCGTATTCGCTGCTTATCGCGCTGCTTGCGGGGAATATCGCCTTCCTGGCTTACCGGATGCAGAGGAAGACGGCTAGCTTATAGGCTTTTAAATAGTGCGTTCTCTATAAATCTCGTGAGCTTATGGTAGAAGCGTATTGCGTTAAGTGCAAGCAGAAGAGGGAGATGAAGGACGCCAAGGAAGTGACCATGAAGAGCGGCAGGAAGGCGATGCAGGGCACCTGTCCGGTCTGCGGCACGAAGATGTTCAGGATTGGAGGAAAGTAGCCCAAATTGAACTAGCGCATGGATCTGCGGTCGTACAGGCGCGCGGCTGCTGCGAGAGTGGCGAAGGCGACAACGACCCAGAACGCCAGGTCCTCTACAAACGCAATCCAGTAGATAGCGGTCCAATAGCAAGGAGCGTAGCCTCCGCAGTATTGGGCGTGATATGGAATCGGTAGGCCGCCATCGTACGCGGAGCCCCCTGGAGACGACCAGGCGTACCTGGGAAATCCTGATAGTGAGGTGATAACGATCCCCACAATAAGTGCTATTACCAGCGATTTCGGGTTCATCAGTTTCTTCATATGCTCGCCGGAGCTCTGAAGCGATGGCAGCTCAGTGGTTGATGCTGCCGAATATCTTGTCGCGCTCGCCCTTCGATGCCGATATCCAGGCGTTGGACGCGCCGATGCCTATCTCGTAACTGTCGCTCTCTATTCCCTTAAGCGCTGCTTCTGCAACCTCATTGGAAGACATTGCCCAGTCAGCCTTCTCGATTGGCTTGCCCTTGAGCTCGGTATCGTAGACAGTGGGCGGCACTACCTCAAACACCTTCACGCTCGTGCTCCTAAGCTGGTGGCGCAGCGAGAGGCTGAACGAGTGCAGCGCGGCCTTCGTGGCGCTGTACACTGGGAAGAGAGCCATTGGGACAAACCCAAGGCCCGATGACACGTTGATTATTGCCGCGCTCTCCTTCTTCGCAAGAAGCGGTATGAAGAGCGCCGACATGTACACCTGCGCCTTCAGGTTTATGTCTATTTCGTCATCATTCCCGAGCAGGTCCTCTGTGCCTTTGGTGAAGTCTATCCGCCGCTGTATGCCAGCGTTGTTGACAAGCACGTTAGTCTCAGGGAATGAGGAGCTTATCCTATCGTAAAGCATCTTGCGGTCGCCGCCATTCGAGATATCGCATCTTATGGCCTCGATGCCGGGCAGCTTAGCCTTCGCTTCTCCGAGCCTGCCCTCCCTCCTGCCGCAGATGACGACCTCGTTCCCAAGCTTGCTGAATTTCTCGGCCAGCGCGAAGCCTATGCCGGTCGCGCCCCCGGTTATAAGCACAGTATTGCCGCTAGTTCTCATCCTGCACGCCCCACAGGTATCGTTTACAAGAGAGGGTAGGGTTCAGCAGCAGTCGCATCCTTTGGATCCCTTGCCTCCGCAGTTGGCGCAGTCCTCGCAGTCGCACATCTTCGCACGCGACTTCATCGAGCGCGCTCCCTTCCTCTTTGCTCTCTTTGCCATGGCGCTTATGCTCAGGAAAAATATTTATTGGCTTTGCATGCGCCTTCCAGAACAGGACGCCCGAAGCAGGCGTCAGGATGAGAAGTCCTACGCCCAGCATTTTTGGGCATGGATTTCACAATATTACTTGGATTTGACGTTCCTTCTTTCTTTCGCAAGCCTTTCCTCGGCTAGCCATTTGATAAGTCTCTTCCATTTCAGTATTATCGAATCGATCATTACAGTTTGTTCTGCATTCATTTTATCAGCTCCGAGATAATCTCCTGGAGAGACTCTTCTGTTATCCTATTTTCTGCAATGTCATATAAAACCCTTTCCATTAGATGCTCGTCAGACTTGGTGTGCTCCAGCTCTTTTCCGTTCTTTTTCAGGAACAGTTCCATTGTTACAAATGCGGTTCGTTTGTTTCCGTCCACGAAAGGATGGCCCGTTACAATTCCTTCAAGAAGTGTTGCGGCTTTCTTTGGTATGGTCTTTGCATTTCTTGTTTTGTCTAAGGTGAAATCGAGATTGCCTTGGTTTATGAATTTCCCATCTCCGCCTATCTTCTTGTTTATCTCTACAATCTCTTCGGTCGTTGGATACAGGATTTCCATCAATTGACTACCGAGTCAAAGAATAAAAGCCTGCATTCTTGTGAGCAGGGCATAGAACCTCAGAGGAAGATGCCAAACATAGGGACTGTACCTCAGGCAATTTTGTCGACGACAAGGTGTGTGAAAATCAGCAGAACGCCCGAAGCAGGGATTGGACCTGCGACCTAGCGGTTAACTGGTGCTTAGGAATTCTCTCACCTGCAGGTAGTACTGCTTGAACGCAAACTCTATAAAAGGGTTTGGGCTGTTAGATTCTACAGAAGTAACTAATGCACTGAAATATGCTTCCCTCTTGTTAGAAATGTTTATCAAAGGGAAATGACTATCAAGTAGCGTTTTGTTGAACACCAATCTGCAAATTCTCTTGTTGCCGTCAAGAAAAGGATGTATCTTATATAAAGCATAGTGGGCGGTTGCCGCCTTTTCTATTGGGTTAAGAGCGCTTTGATTGTACCAGTTGAAGAATCGGCTCAGTAGTTTAGCGATTTTGGCGTGATGCGGAGGGCGGTATGCTATTTCCTCATCTTCAAATTGACCGCGCGAGCCTTGCCGATACAGGTATACTTGTTTTTCCCTGAATTTTCCAGGTGTTTTCGTCTTGAAAGTCGCCATTATCTTGCTGTGCAGGTCGAGAAGATAGCTGCCGTCTAGCCTGTGGGGGTGTTTTATAGATTCTACCGCTCGCAGCATGTTTTTGCTGATTTGCTCTCTTAGCGTTAATCGCGATGCTTTGCTGAAGGCGTTTCTAACATCTGTCAGATCTACATCCACGTCCTCTGTTATCAGCGTGGTAAGGGTGAACATTACAGTACTGTCTATATCGTATTTCCTCTGTTTGAGCGTTGTGAGCCTATCGTATTTTTTGTTAAATTCTGCTCTAAACAAAAGGCTTTTTATGACTTCGTCCTTTGTCACCAACGAATTAGAATATGCCCTGCCAGACAGCCTTTGTATTAGTTCGTCTTTAAAAGCTTCCTCAATCTTGTCAAGTGCGCGCGCGGTGGGCTTTCCAGAGCCTATGTACTTGCTAAAACTTTTGGGGCCTTTTATTAAACGGTAGCTGAGAAATGAGTAGTAATACTGCTTGCCTTTAATCTCTTTGGCTACAAGTGACATGGTATGGTTAGGTAGACACGAATATTTAAACCTGTCTACCTAACTATTTAGGTAGACGCAAATCAACTTGAATGTCTACCTAAAATAAAATCGCCCGAAGCAGGGATTGGACCTGCGACCTAGCGGTTAACAGCCGCTCGCTCTACCACTGAGCTATTCGGGCACGATATAGGTTTTTCTTAAGGGGTAATAAGCCTTGCTACTTGCTCGCTTTTGCCAGGAAGGGGAATGGTTCCGCAAGATTGATTATCTTTGCGTACATGTACGCGTGGCCCTCCATGGTATTGACGTAATCGAGCACGTTGCTCCTGTAATCGTATCTGGCGAAGTTTCCAAGCTTTGACCTTCCCGCGCGGACATAGAAGAAAGCGAGCCTGTCGTTGGACAGCGCGCTTATCACGTCGAAAGCTGCGAGAGTCACGTCTCCTCCAGAACCGAAAGCGTAGAGGTGGGCCAGCCTTTCATCGTGCGACGCGTTCCTTATCACGGCGCCCACTAGGTCTGTCGGGTCATGCACGTTGACCAGCTGCACTCCCTTAGGGTCTATCGTGCTCGCTGTTGAGAATCTGCCGAGATCTGCGCGCATAACGCTGATGTACTGCTTGTTTGGAAGGTCTGTCCTTGCCGTGAACGCCGCCCTCTCTTTCGATCCTTCAGAGGCGGGCTCGTACATGATGACGCTGCCGCTCTCTTTTACGGCAGAGTAGTATGCTATCTGCGTCTCGCCCACCCGCTCCCCGAGCGCGATGAGCCTGCCCCCTGCGAGCAGGAGCGTATCTGAAGTGAAGTCAAACTTGCAGGCGTAGCGGCAGAGGTCCTCGACCGATGAGGCACGAAGGTAGAAGAGCTTGCTCTCCTCTTTGTCCTTCTTCTCCTTCTTTTCCTTCTTCCCCTCCTCCATGGAATCCTGCTACCCGAAAACATAATGGTAGATGTCGCTGAGCAGAAGCATTACGGCGTAGGCGGGCTCGTATATCACCGGCGAGAGAACAACGCCTTGGCCGGTGGCGCTGAAGTCATTGACTAGGCTTGACTGCGCGGTCAGCGTGATCGGGAATGTCTGATGGAGCAGGGGGCTCGTTGCCGAATCTATGGTTAGGTTGAAATGGTAGATGCCTGGCTCATCCATGAATATCGGGTAGAGGTAGGTGCTCGAGGCGGAGTGCGTGGCTATCACCTCCGCGGGTGAGTTCCAGGCCGGCAGTCCCGAGACGTTGACTATGAACGGGTCGTCTGAAGCGCCGGTGTTGTTGATCACTATCCTGAGGTTTGTGGGCTGGCCGACGCCTGCGGTTATGTTGGTCGGGTTTACGCTTGGACTGAACACGCTGGGCGTAACGTTTATCTGCGCGGTGAAGGTGAGGTTGCCTAGCTTGGAGTAGTTGCCGACGTTCACCGCCCTGAGAGTCATGTTGTATGTGCCGTTATTCGCGTAGGGCGCCACCGTTATCTTTATCTTCATCGGGTTCTGGTAGAGAGGCGAAGCTTCTGCGGACCAGCCTGTAGGAAGCTGTATCGCTTGGAGCGTGTCCCAGCCTATGTTCACTATTGCTCCTGACTGGTTGGCGGTTGCGGCCGAAGCCAGCACGTAGAAGCTTTCACCAGGGCCGACCTTGCCGAGGTTGAGCGTGCCATTGCTGTAGAGCAGCGCTGACACGGGGCCTTCGACGGTTAGGTAGGTTGCCCCAGCGCACAACACGAGCAGTGAGAGCGCGGTGGTGAAAATCAGGAACTTTGCGAAAGCGTTCGCCATGCTTCAGGTTTACAATTAAAGTTAAAATGCTTTTGCATCTTTCATCTGCAAAAGCGCCTCGCCCACGCTCTTCTCCAACTGCCTGAAATTCCCCGTTCCCGCTATCATGAAATCTGCGCTCCTTATCGCGGCCAGCAGCCCCCAGCCCTCCTCCTTCTTGTCCCTTCTCTCGAACTCGGCGACACTCCGCGGAGCGTCGGGCCTGCCCCTTTTGACCACCCTGTAGTACCTCTGCTTCAGGGGCGCCACTACCGCAATAACGGTCACGCTCCCGTATCTTCTCAAGTAGTCTATCTCGGGCTTGCTCCTCAGTCCCACTATCGCCACCCTTCTTGCCTTCTTCAGGTTGACCTCCTTTGAGAGCCGCTTGACGGTAACTAGGTTTCCATACCTCTTGCGCATCCAGATGGTGAACTTCTTGTCTGATTCCGGAGTAACGGCTATGTTCATCTGGGACATCATCTCCCTGACTATGTCGCCTAGTTCGTAAACCTTGAACCCGTGCTTGGCGAGTATCCTGCCGACGCTGCTCTTCCCGGCCGCGGGCATGCCCGTTATGCAGACTATCGTGCCCACTCAATGCACTCTGCTTCCCTGCTCTATCTCCCTGTCGGGCACAAGAAGAGACAGCGCGCCGTCGTTGCTCTCCGCTGCGAGTATCATCCCGTTTGAGAGCACTCCGGCAACGCTTTTGGGTTCCAGATTGACAACGCAGGCGATCTTCTTGCCCTCAAGCTCCTCCTTCGCGTACTTGTCCCTTATGCCGGCCACTACTGTGCGCTCGCCGACCTCGCCGCCGAAGTCTATGCGCAGAACGTACATCGGGTTCCTTGCCTTCTCGTGTATGCTTGCCTCGAGTATCTTGCCGATGCGTATCTCTATATTCTTGAATTCATCGATGGTAACCATAGAATCAAGAACTCTTCGCGCTTTAGATTTATTAGGTTTGAGATGGGGCGGAAAATGAAGGCACAGTCGGCGATGGAGTACCTGATGACCTACGGCTGGGCCATACTCATCATAGCCGTGGTGCTCGCTGCTCTCTTCCAGCTCGGCGTCTTCAACACAGGTGCGCTTGCGCCCAGAGCCCCGCCAGGCACATGTCAGGTTTACAGGCCCAATGGCCCCGCCTCAACCTCGCTGGTCAATCTCGAGGGGATATGCAACGGCGAGTTGCCGCAGTATGTTGGCGTTTTCAACGGGGCCAGCAGCTACATAAATGTAGGTTCTCCGGCAATCCCAACTTCACAAGGTTTTAGTATTGCGGGATGGGTCAATATAAATACCTGGTCCAATTATCCGGACATCATATCAAAAACAGACAGTAATTTGGCCGATCCATTCGATGATTATGTTATTTCAGATGGGAGCATGGTGTTTCTGGTCGGTCCTGGTACTGCCTTTGTCTCTCTCTCCACCGCTGCTGGTACTGCTCTTTTAAATACCTGGCAGTTCTGGACCTTTGTGTATTCTGGCGGCAGCTCTCCGACCATAAGTATTTATTCGAATGGCGTTCTTATGGCAGGTCCGTCTGCCGTCTCCATTCCAGTGACCGATTCAGCATACAATATGCTTATTGGCTCAAGGAATGATTTTGCCACACATATGTCGGGTTCAATGTCTAATATCCAAATATACAACGCCTCCCTCTCAGGTCCGGAGGTGAACGCGCTCTACGTTGAGGGTATCGGAGGCTCTCCGATCAGACTGCAGAACTTGGTAGGCTGGTGGCCGCTCAACGGAAACGCCAACGACTACTCCGGCAATAACAACAACGGCGTGCCCAGCGGCGTGAGCTACACGAGCCAGTGGACAAGCGGCTATACGCCTCCGTGACAGTGTGATTATATGAGGGCATTCATCGCCTTGGACGTCCCAGAGCAGGTAAGACAGAGAGCCGAGATTCTGGAAAGGGACTTTGCCATAGACGGGGTTACTCTTGTAAAGAAGGAGGCGATGCACATAACCCTGCAGTTTCTCGGAGACATAGACGCGGGGCAGGGCGAGATGGTCGTGGAGGCGATGAAAGGGATACGCTTCAGGCAGTTCGGGGTCTCGCTCTCCGGCCTGTCCTACTTCACGCCGAGGATGATAAGAGTGATATTTGTTGAAGCGAAGAAGGGAGGAAAGGAGCTCGCTGACCTCTACGGAGTTCTAGGCAAGGAGCTCAAGGCCAAAGGGATACGCTTTGAGGAGGAGAAGTACACGCCGCACTTCACGATTGCGAGGGTGAAGTGGGCGAAGGACATGCGAAAGCTCAGGGAAGCGATAGAGAAGAACAGGGGCGCGGAGCTCGGAGCCTTTGATGCGAAATCCGTTGTGCTGAAGGAGAGCACCCTCACTCCGCAAGGGCCGGTGTATAGAACCCTATACGAACACAAGCTCTGACTTCGTCTTTCCGTAGTCCTCGGCACTCACCGTGGTGGCGAGCTCGTGCGGCCTGTATATCCTGTTCAGCAGCAGGAGATTGAACACCATCCCCAGTTTTGTGTCGAATACAAGGTGGCGTGTCTCTGCGCCGAACAGGTCCACCTCCATGAGCGCGGGCTTGGTCAGGGAGTGCAGCCTTTCTGCGGTGTTGAGCAGTTCCGTATCTTTGTCCTGCAGGCCTATGATCCGCAGCTCCAGATTTGGCTTCTTCAGCAGCCTCGCCCACGATACCGCCTTTTTGAGCGCTACATCGCCCAACGGCTGGGAGAACCTCAACAACGCTGACTGTGTGGTGTTGACATCGTATATTGAGACGAAGAGGTCGTGGGTAATGTCCTTCGTGATTATGAAGCGCTGCTCCTCGCTATACTTCCTGAAGGTGCCCTGGTTCATCCCGAGCAGGATGCTGTAGCGCTCGACGTGCGAGAGCGAGAGATGTATGCGGTCGCGGGAGGCTATGTAGAGCCTGCCGCTGCCGAACTCGGGCTTCACCTGCTCAGCCTCAAAAACATGCCAGAAGTCCATCAGCAACTACCCGACGTTACGTTTAAATAGTCTTGACCCTGATATAAATAAGGCTTTTGCCTCATTCTTGTTGGTTCTATGAAGGTTAGCATAATCGAAAACTCACCAAAGGTCATGCGGGTAGACATAGCCGGGATAAATTACGGCCTCGCCAATGCGATACGCAGGACAGCGATAGGCCTTGTTGGCTGCTTCGCGGTCGATGCGGTCACCTTTTACGAGAACACTAGCGCGCTCTTTGACGAGTACCTGGCCCACAGAGTAGGTCTTGTGCCGATCCTCACCCCGAAGGACTACGGTGAGAAGGACGAGATTGTCTTCTCGCTGGAGGCCGAGGGGCCCGCAACGGTATACTCCAAGGAGATGAAGAGCAGCGACAAGAACGTGAAGGTCGCCAATCCGGACATCCCGATCATAAAGCTGGCCGAAGGCCAGAGGCTGAGGATAGAAGGCAAAGCGATAGTGAGTACTGGCAACAAGAGCGCCAAATTCCAGCCCGGAATAGTCAGCTACAAGTCGAAGAACGGCAAGGAATTCGAGTTCTATTTCGAATCGTTCGGACAGATGCCGGCCAACGAGATGGCCAGACGTGCGCTGGGTATAATAAGTTCGGGATTGAAAGATGTGCACAAGGAGCTGAAGAAATAGGCGCGGGGGTGGCAGAGCTTGGTCAAATGCGCAAGATTGAGGTTCTTGTGGTCTAGTACCTGCGCGAGTTCAAATCTCGTCCCCCGCATGCTTCTTTGCGGATGAGAGGCGCAGGGTTTAAATAACATAAAAGCGGATTATATCTGCTTGTTTTGAGGCTGGAAACTTGGAAGCTGAGAAGAGCTACGTTATAGACTGCAGTTCGCAGATACTCGGAAGATTGGCCAGCCACACGGCGAAGCTGCTGCTCCAGGGAGCCAGCGTCACGCTCATCAACGCGGAGAAGGCGGCGATAAGCGGACACGTCAGCGACATAGTCGCCAACTACAAGCAGAAGCTCGAGTTCATAGACAAGGCGAACCCGGAACACTCGCCATACTGGTCAAGAAGGCCTGACCTGCTCGTCAAGAGAGTGGTCAGGGGCATGCTGCCGTGGAAGAAGGCGAAGGGCAGAGACGCATTCAAGAGGCTGCGCGTGTACGTCGGCGCCCCGACGGATGTCGCGAAGCCGGGAAAGGAGCAGGTGAAGAACAAGGGAGACGCTTATGAGAGCTCGATCACTGTCGGCGATCTCTCTGAGAAGCTCGGATACAGGGTGAACTGATGGCAAACGATACCGGTCTTGATAACCTGAACAAGGAACTGGCGAACGTTATTCCGCAGGCGGAGCCGCAGAAGCCCCAGGCTGCGAAGAAGGCCCCGACCAGGAGAAGGACGGTATCGAAGAAGAACAAGCCCGTAGTTGAGACCGCTAGAAGGAAGATGGCGGTAGCAAGGGCGAGCCTCACGCCTGGAGCGCAGAGCATCACGTTCAACAGCTTTGAGATAGGCACGGTGCAACCAAGGGAGCTGCGCGACCTCATACTCGAGCCGGTAAACATAAGCAGCCTGACCAAGGAGATTGCCGGCAGGTCGAGCATAAGCATAAGCGCATACGGTGGCGGGACGAGCGGGCAGGCGCAGGCGGCGAGGAGCGCTCTGGCCAAGGTTATCGCAAGGGCCGCAAGCAGCGACGTGATTAAGAAGATGTACATGGACTATGACAGGACACTGCTTGTCGATGACGTTCGACAAGTAGAGCCGAAGAAGTACAAGGGACCTAAGGCGAGGGCAAGGTTCCAGAAGAGCTATAGGTGATCATGCTATGATGATTCCAGTGAGATGTTTCTCGTGCGGGCAGGTAGTTGCAGACAAATGGGAGGAGTTCGACAAGCGCGTGAACAAGAACGGCGAGGATGCTGGCAAGGTGCTCGACGACCTCGGGGTCAAGCGCTACTGCTGCAGGCGCATGCTGGTGAGCCACGTGGACCTGATTGACGAGATAATAAATTACGGCAGGAAGTGAGCAATAAGAATAAGAACATCGTGCGCGATAAACTAGCTGCGGGGTCGTCGGCTAGCTTGGTTAGGCTTTGTGCCTAGGGCGCACAAGACCCGCGTTCAAAGGGCAATCATTTGCCTGGAAATCGCGGCGACCCCGTAGAAGCGATGCGATGACGGAAGGAGATTCGAAGACATTTGCGGTGTTGGTTAGAGGAAAGGCGTTCGATGACCCGAATGCCGTAATGCCTCCGGCGGTGAGGCACAACGAACGCACGGGCGCGGAAACGCTCACCACACACGGCTGGATTCCGAATGCGCGCTTGCCGATAAAACCGGATGCAAAGAAAACTAAGTGTTGATGTTTATGGCAGAAGAGATGCTTGTGGACCAGAACGAGTACATGTACTCGCACATCCAGGCCGGCACCATGGTGCGAACCCCTGGTATGAGCAGGTTCATCAGCAAAAGGAGAGGCGATGGGCTCTACATGCTCAACCTTGAGGCCACAGACAGGAGGATAAAGGCGGCAGCGAAGCTGCTTGCGGGCTATGAGCCCAAGTCGATAGTTGTCACTGCTTCTAGAATCTACGCCATAGCTCCCGCGAAGAAGTTCGCCGAGATAACTGGCACGCATCTGCTGGAGGGAAGGGTCATGCCTGGCGTGTTCACCAACCCGAACAGGGGAGACTTCTTCGAGCCGGAGATAGTCCTGGTGAGCGACACAAGGAACGAGAGGCAGGCGGTCAAGGAGGCGAGCAAGATAAACGCGCCGATAGTGGCTCTGTGCGACACCGACAATTGGATAAAGTTCACTGATCTGATCATACCGTGCAACAACAAGAGCAGACGCTCAATAGCCCTTGTCTACTGGCTTCTGGCCAGGGAGCTGCTCAAGGAGAAGGGCGAGATAAAGAGCAACGACGAGTTCAAGCACAGCATCTCCGACTTCGAGGCGAAGGTGGAGATCAAGGTAAAGTAGCGAGAGCATGCCAGAAACGGCAAGGTACGGCGTTGAACCGAAGGCGGCCACAGAAGCTCTCCGTGTGCTGATGCGGCACACGTATGGGCGCGATCCTTTCTCGAATGTGCAGAGACGTAGAAAAGCAGTCTACTTTGCCCATGCGCAGCCTGTGTACGGAACAGAGGAGGAGAAGGCGGATCTTGCGCGGATATCTCAGCACTTTAGCGGATACACTATTGTGAACCCGGCGGACATCAAGGAGTATCATATACGCGACATGGACTTCTATCTGGGCGTGGTGGGAAAATGCGACGCGCTTGTATTCACCAGGTTCGGGGGTTTTGTGATGGGAGGCGTGGGGAAAGAGGCGACGCGCGCTTTGGAGCTGGGCAAGAAGGTTTACGAGCTCACAGATGCGGGGCTTGTCAGAGTGAAAGAGGCACCGAAGTATCTTTCGCATGAGGAAACCGTTGCGCTTCTTGTAAAGGTGGGTTTCAGGAAGGCGTAGCATTAGTTAAATAAACTCGAATTCTGATACCTATCCATGCGGCTATTAAGGGCGCAGGCTGCCGTGGACTTCATGATGTCCTATGGCATAGCGCTGATAATAATCTTCATAGCCGTTGCGGTCATCTACAAAGTCAGCATACTCTCTCCGGCGCTTGCGACATCTACATGCACGGGCGCACCGGGCTTCTCGTGCGAGGCCGCGGCGCTGAACAGCAACGGCATCCTGACCCTGCAGCTCTCGCAGGCGACAGGCGGCACCGTAACGATAAACGGCGCTGCGTGCTCCTCGCTCCCTAGTTCCGTTGGCAATCTGCCCGCATACGGTAATGTCCATGTGTCAAACGTGGTCACCGGGAACTACGTGGGGGCGAATGTCATAGGCACAGGCATAAGCCTGTACAGCGGCTCGAGCAACACTCTTGTGATCTACTGCTATTCGAGCACCGGGGTGGCGACTGGCTCGTTGGGAACCAGCTTTACTGGGTTTGTGTGGCTTAATTACACAGTTCCTGGATACGGGGGCATAACCCAACAGGTAGCGAGCCTAAGCCTCGAGTACACATAGTCATGCGTACTTCTTCAGTTTCTCTATCTCGCTGCTCGTCATCTTCTGGAAGATCGGCTTTGGTTCGGGGTCGAGGTCGGGTTTGACCTTGTCTTCAAGCATCTTCAGCGTGGGCTCAGCGTCTACGCCAAAATAGGAGAGCAGCTCCGCGCTCGCCTTCGGAGTGAACGGGTAAAGGAGAACGCCCATAGCGTACGTTATACCGAGCAGATTGGAGAATACTGCCTTCGTGCGCTTCTCCACTGCCGCATCGTCCTTGGCCTTCTTGGCCATGATCCAGGGTTCCTTCTTGCTCATTATCCCATTGCCCAGATCAGCAAGCTTGACCACTGCGCCTATCGCCTTCTTGAGCTGCAGCTTGTCGAACGCAGACGTGTACTCTTTCACTATCCTCTTTACTTTCGGGTCTGCAGAGGCTGTTATCTCCGCCTCTATAAGGAACCTGTTGCTCTTCGAGAGCTTGAGCACGCGCTGCGCCAGGTTGCCTATCTTGTCGTTCATGACCGTGTTGACGATCTCGACGAGGCCGTGTTCAGTGAATTCGCTGTCGGCGTTCTCTGGGTACATGTACATCAGCGCGAACCTCCAGTAGTCTGCTGGCAGTATCTCGAGCGCGGTGGTTAGATTTAGCCCGACACCGTGACTCTTCGAGAACTTTAACGTCTTTGACACCAGAAACTGCGACTCTTTGATCGTGTGAGGGAGTATGAACCCGAGATTGGACCCTATCGCCATGCCCGGCCAGATTATGGTGTGAAATAGGGTATTGTCTTTACCTAGGAACTGAATCAGTTGTGTGTGTTCATTCTGCCAGTAGTCGCGCCACCTCTTCGAGTTCCATTCCTTTGTTATGCCTATATAACCTATAAGACCCGTTATCCAAACGTAAATCACCGAATCTTCGTAACCCGCAAGTGGCACGGGAAAACCCCATTTCATGTTCCTTGTGATATCTCTTGGTTTAAGACCTTCTTTTATCGTGCTTAGTGATTTGTTAACTGCGTCTTTGCTCCAGTTGTACTTTGACGTCTTTCTTATGAAACTGGCTATTTGAGGTTGCAGTTTGTTCAGTTCTAGTGCGAGTGTCCTTGTTTTAACAAAAGTTATGTCACTTTTGCCACATATTGCGCAGAAGGGGTCCACCACCTGCGTTGGTTCCAATAGCCTCCCGCAGTTGTCGCATTGGTCTCCTCTGGCGCTTCTTTGGTGACAATAGGGGCAGGTTCCCTGTATTAGCCTGTCTGTTAAGAAGCGTTTATCCACATTGCAGTATGCCTGCAGATCTTCCCTTTCAAGCAAATAGCCGTTGTTATAGAGTTCGTTGAAAATGCTGTACACCACCTCCTTGTTTTCTGGTGTGTGGGTTTTTCCATAGTAAGTGAATGTGCACTCGTATTTTTCAAACAGTTTCTTGATTTTCTCGTGCACCTCATCGGCTAGGGCTGACGGTTCTACACCTTTTTTAATTGCGGCTAGCTCTGTCGGTGTGCCGTGCTGATCAGAACCACAAACAAATACTGTGTCTTCGTTTTTCATTGTGAGGTATTTGTAGTAAACGTCAGCGGGCAAAACGGAACCCACGAAATTGCCTAGATGTGGCACTGAGTAAGCGTATGGGAGCGCTGCGGTTATCAGATATCTAGCCATTCTTCTCGCTTTGTTTATTTTCTGCTGAAATTATGTTGTTTTTCGCTTTGAGCAGGCAGTCAATCCTGTCCTTGTGCTGCAAGTAAGGTTGAATCATATTGATGAATCTTAGCACGTCATCTTGTTTATGAATAGTAAGCATACAATAATCGTGTTGCCTTACATAGCCTTCTTTTGAAACATATCTATTTTTGTCGACATATAAACGAGTTTTTATTCCTCTTTCTTTTAGTTTTCTTGATATTTTGCTTAGAAGTTGATTGTTATAATTTCCTATAAAGAACCTGGACTTTCTTTGAGTAATGAAAAAACTGCCTTCTGCATA
>JAKASF010000017.1 GCA_021828295.1 Microcaldota archaeon | reverse complement strand
TCCGATCTTCCATATTCTTCTGGCGTTGCTCCTTTTTAGGAGCCTGTAGCGCTGGAACACTCTAAAACCGAGAAAGGTTGTTCCTTTCTCTACTTGGATTATTCTCGTCTTTTCCTTGTGGAGCTTTATCTTAAGATTGCGCTTGAGGAAATTATCTATTTCCTCCCTCCATTTCTCTAGCACAACTCTGTCTCTATGAAGAATTACTAAGTCATCCACGTATCTGATGTAATATCTGGCCTTTAGCTTGTGTTTGACGAATTTGTCAAGCTCGTTTAGGTATACATTTGCGAAAAATTGCGACGTGAGGTTGCCGATCGGCATCCCCTTTCGCGGGATTTCGCCTTTATGGTTTGCGAGTATAGTCTGGATTAACCAAATCGCTTTGGCGTCTTTGATCTTTCTTCCCGCAATGCGCAACAAAATCTCGTGATCCACAGTGTCGAAGTAATGACTGATGTCGGCCTTGAGCACGTAGCCGTCCGACCGTCTCCGGTTGAAAAGTTTGCGTTGCCCCCCCCCCCGACATCGCCCCGTCCTTGCGGTTAAAGGAAACTTTTCTTAGGAACTTCTCGAATCTTTTGATTGCCATATGCGTTCCTTTGCCTTTCTGGTTTGCAAAGGAATCGTGAATAAAGTCTTTTGCCAGAATCGGTTCTATGATGTTACATAATGCATGATGTACAACTCTGTCCCTAAAGTGAGAAGCACTTATTTTCCTTGTCTTCGGATCTCTTACGATAAAGGTGGTCAATGGTGCTGGAGAGTATGTAAGGCTCTCAAGCTCCTGTTTAAGCTGCACAAGATTTTGCTTTGTGTTGCTCTCAAACTCAATTACGTAGTCCTTTAGCGATTTACGTTTTCTTGCCTTTCTTAATGCAAGTTCTAGGTTGTCGTATGAGCATAGCTCTTCGTAAAGGTGCCTATAACTTTCCATAAACTCAATCATATTTAGCCTAGATGCAAGAGGAACCATTGAAGCAGCGTTGTCGGGCCTGTTGTTCGCGTTGAGGTTGAACCGCCTGCCGTTGTTGGCGGCGTTGTTGTCCGAGTGGACGTTCACCTGAAGCGGCCACAATGCTAACCCGTCTACTCAAAAGCCACTTTCATGGCGGCACCACAGCTTCACAGTTTCGACCTTGGGGTTTACTCAGTGTCGCTGTTGAATTTCATGTCCAGCAGGCAATTGCCGCTGGCACTGTAGACGAGTATGTGGTTCCCAAGCTTGCATCGTGAACTGTGGTTCACGGTTTGGAGGCACTCGCCTCTGCAAACCTAGGCAAAAATAGTTTCTACTGACTCTTTTTATGCTTTGGCATTATGTGTCGCTACTGCCTCTTCACAATCTTTGCGGCAGTTGCGTCGATCTGCATCTTTTGGCCGTCAGGCAGTGTGACTTCCAGCGCTTCTCCCCTCTCTACGCGCAGTTCCTTTGCGACTGGTGCGGCAGTGTTTTGCTTGATTCCAAAAACCACCGAAGCAGCGTAGTCGGGCCTGCCGTACGCGTCGAGGTCGAACCGCCCGCCGAAGTAGGCGGCGTCGTAGTCCGAGAGGACGACCACCTGAAGCGGCCACTTACCTGACCACGTACGCACTAATTTTTCTACAGATTCGCCTACTTTGGGTGCTTCTAGTTCGCCTGTTTTCTCGTTGATTGCAGAAATGCCATCTGTACCAAATCCTTCTCCGGCCAGATAGCCCCATTTTCCTTTCGTTGCATATAGCAGCGCGGGGCTATTTTGTGCCGCCATGAAAAAATTCTGATATGGCACAGGCTCCAATCCTAGTTTTTCTAGTATCTCCTTACTTTTCTGGTGATCAGCTCTGCCTTCTATTTTAATGACGCTTATAGAGTAGCCAAGCTTTTCAACCGGATACTCGGTAACCTGAAAACCCTTCAATGTTTTGGTGGTCTGCATTTTCTCACAGATATCTTGTGCGTTTTCTCCTTAAAATACCTTGATGTTATAAGCAGGATTAACACAGAACTTCGTTACTTTGGGAAAGCCTATCGACGACAGGCCTTCATTTAGCACGACCTACTTGTAAGCCTTTCCGCGCCACTTGATCTCAAATATGTGTATTTCCTGCGCTTGCCAGAAGACAACGTATGAGACGCGTATGTCGCCTATCCTCACCCTATAAGTATCCTCCATCCCGCTAAGTTTCGTGATATCGTAGTCCCGGACAGGCACGGGTTTCACAGCAAGCACCTTGCCAAGCTCGAAAATACGTCTCCTGTAGAATTCTGGCATTTTCCTGTATGATTTCTCGGCCTTCCTGTCTGTCTTTATCAAGAACAAGCAATCAACTGAACTCTTTGGTAAGTTCTTCGAAGCTTATCCATTCGCCCTTAGCGATCCTCTTCTCAGCAGCCTTCAGTTCCCTCTTTTCCTTCTCGCTTATCTTCTCTGTGGGTATCAGTCTGGCCTTTAGCCTCATGACCTCGACCTCTAGCCTGTCCAGCTTCCTTCCTATTATCTTCATCTCAGTAGCAGTCATTTCCATGTCAGTATTGTGCCCAGACTGGTATTAAATTCTTTCCTTGAGCCTGGAACGCTCGCGAGCTTAGTATGGTATAAGCGGAAGTTCGCAGCGAAATGCCGCGGTCAAATCGCTGATTCGAGAGAGAAGCCGCCGGGCGGGAGGTGCTGCATGATGTAGTCCACATCTGCATAGCCGAGTTTCTTTGCTATGAGCTTTGCTGCATCGGATTTTTTGGTCTTTCCCGGTGCGAGTTTCAGGCCAGCGGCCTTGGAGGCCCTGGTGTATGTGAGATACGGGATTATGCTTAGCTTCCTGGCGTTGACCACAACCGATAACGGCAGCACCTTCACTAAAGCGTTTGCGTTGTCAAACTGCTTCTGCACATCTATCTTGTTCTCGGCCACGAGCGCTGCCAGCTCGAGCTTCACGTTCCTGTGCCACTCCCTCTCCCCAGATATGAGGAAGCTTCCGGTCCCAAGGGAGCCTTTGGCCTGCGACTTGGAGACCTGGCCTTTGCGCGCGGAGAAAACGTCCACGGCCGATTGGCCGCTCTCCCAGGCCTTGGAGAAGCATGCGGCGAACTGCGCAGCCTCCTCGCGCTCCTCTCCGCCTGCGCTCTCGCCATTCTTCAGCACCACCACCGAAGCCCCGAATATGTTAGCGTGGAAGAAGAGGTCGCTGCTCTCCAGATACTTTGCAACTACTTCCTCGTTCTGCTGCGCGCTCCTCCCGCCTATCGCGAGCTTGCCGCCGCTTGTGAAGAACCAGTAGAACTTCTCGTACCACTCGCGCTCCTCCTTCTTGTGCAGCTCCTTGCTTACCGTCTTCTCCTTCTCCGCGTCCCTCATGCGCTGCTCCAGGCGTTTCACCGCCTGCTCTGCGCCCTCGAGCTTGCGCTTCGCTTCCTTTGACCTATCAAAATAGTCCTCGGCGTTCTGCTGCGCCGATTTGGTATAGTCGAGCTCGGCCTCCATGCTACACGGCTACGCCTACGATGATTGATATTATATAGCCCATTATGCCCAGGACTATCGTGCCTAGCAGGACTATCTTTAGCGTTCGCTTGAACTCGTTCATTCCTGGCTTGTAGCTGATGTTGAGCATTCGCTGCGAATCTGCGAAGAACTGCCTTACCATCGGAATTGGATTAAGCCTCATGATCTGATTTGGCAGGATAGGTATTAAATCTGTGCGCTAATCACCGAAGATCTCGTCGAGCTCGGCGCTGCCCCCCTCTGCAGACGGCGGCTTGCTCTTCAGCCCGTTCTCGGTGTAGTTGGCGTACTCGACGCCGCCCATAACTACCATTATCTTGAGCGCGTTCTTCTGCATGTCTGGTTCTATCCTGGCGCCCCACTTCAGCATTGCGTCGTCGCTTATCCTGCTCGATACCTCTTGGAAGATGCTCTCTGCCTCGCGAAGCGTCAGGTCCTGCCCGCCCACTATGTTCACCAGCGCCTTCTTCGCGGTTGCCAGGTCCACGTCTAGGAGCGGGCTCTTGAGTGTGTTCTCTACTGCAATCACGGCCCTGTCCTTGGCAGCCGCGCCGTTGCTCTCTCCCAAGCCGATCACCGCGTAGCCCGAATCCTTGAGCACGCTCCTCAGGTCGGCGAAGTCTATGTTCACCATGCCCGGCTTTGTGACCATCTCCACTATGCCCTTTGTCGCGTTGGCCAGCACCTCGTCGCTCACCTTGAACGCCATATTGAGCGGCAGGTCTGGGGCTATGTTGAGAAGCTTGTCGTTCGGTATGATTATCGTAGTGTCTGTGGCGCGCTTGAGCCTCTGCAATCCATCCAGCGCGGAGTGCATCCTCGCCTTGCCTTCCGTTGAGAATGGCAGTGTCACGATGCCGACAGTGAGGGCGCCTGCCTCCTTGGCCTCGTGCGCTATTATGGGAACAGAGCCTGTGCCAGTGCCGCCTCCCAGGCCGCACGTGACAAACACGAGCTGCGCATCGCTCAGCATGTGCTTTATGTCCTCCTTGCTCTCATGGGTTGCCTCCTCGCCCACTTTTGGATCGCTTCCTGCTCCGAGGCCCTTTGTTATCTTCTTGCCAAGCAGCAGCTTTCTCTGCGCCTTTATCCTCACAAGGTGCTGCGCGTCCGTATTCATCGCCACGAGCGTGGCGCCCTCTATGTTAGAATCGATCATCCTTGAGACAGTGTTCGAGCCGGAACCGCCCGAGCCTACTATATAGATCTTGGGCTTGGCTGACTCTATGAATTTGAGTAGCTCCTCATCGTCTGGAGAGACGAAGTTCTCTGCCATCAAGATACCCAGTCGCCTGATTTAGTATCAGTGACAAAACATAAAAAGATATTGCGACGGAAAAGCGCTAACCTATGGTCCAGACCCAAGGCAGCACATTCAGCAGTATCGCTAGAACGAGCAGAGCCGTTATCGCCTTGAGCGCGCGCTTGCTCTTTATCTTGCTCTGGTAGATGCGCCAGCCATCGAAGCCCGGTATGGGCAGCAGGTTGAATATCGCCACGAAGAAGTTTAGCCCGAAGGAAAGCGCGGCGACGGCGTAGAGGAAGTTGGTGAACTGGTATGACGGCGTTGCGACAGCTGGCGCAACACCTATGCCCAGCTTGCCGCTCGATGTCGGGGTCAGCGCGAAGATGCCTAGGTTAGTGGTCACGTTCACCTCGCTGCCGTTGACATACGCAGCCTCGGCGCTGGCGAGAGCGTAGGAGTTGCCTATGCTTATGTTGTTCCATCCCGTTATGATCGAATTTGGAGCTATGACCCCATATGCCGGGTACCCCTTCGCCACCTGAGTCACAAGAACGCCTCCGGTTCCGACCGAGGGCAGGACGTAGAACATGATGGCGAGCGTGCACAGCAGGAAGATCATAGAGGTGAGCATGTTGGCCGACACGCCAGCTACTGATATTCTGTTCTGGCCGCTCTCCTTCAGCTTCCTGACCTGGCTCTCATCGGGTTCGACGAATGCGCCCATTGGTATTATACCAAAGAGGATGGCGCCTATTGACTTTATCCTCACTTTCAGTATTCTGGCCAGGACACCGTGCGAGAACTCGTGCACTACCAGGAGTATGAACAGGGAGATTATGCCTGCGAAGAGCGGGATTGTCAGCCCCGGTATGAGGGGAGCGACGCCTGGGGCCTCCTGCGTGAGTATCGAGTAGTTTGGATTCGAAGAAAGGAGACCGAGCAAAAAGAGGATAGTGGAGTAGAGTATGCTGCCACCGCTGTAGAGAAGCAGGAAGATCGTTGAGACGCTGAAGCCCCCGATTATGCTAACCGCGAGGAAGAGGTAGAAGAACGTGCTGGGGCCTTGGGCGGCCTGCGACGAGGCCGCCGCGCCTGCAGATATCTGCGGGATGTTTATGAAGTTGAGCACTATCGGAAGGTAAGGGAACGCGAAGAGGACGACAGCGGCTACGGTCGCTATGCCGAAAGCGAGCATCTTCTTGCTGACGTACTTGCGGAACATGAGATACGAGATAAGACCGAAGCTGAACGCTAGCCCCCAGTCGGCAAGCGCAACCCAGAGTTTGGGGCTCCTGCCAGCCAGGGAGTCCACCAGCTTTATTCCGTGCTTGCCGCCCAGCAGGTACGCGCCATAGGAGTTCTTGAGGCCGTTTGCTGTCGCTATCATATGGCCCGAAACGATAAGGACGAGTATGGCTACGCCGAACCTGATCAAGACGCTGCCGCTTGTTATTAGGAGAAAGGCGATAGAGAGCAGCGCTGCGGCGAACACAGTCACGGTGACCGCAACCTTCTGCAGGTTGCCTGGCTGTCTCCTACGTGGCGATGGACGTGAAGGCATGATATCTTAAATACCTGTTTCGCGCAAATAGTTATATCAGTTAGGTGGGCGCGTGCCCGAATGCGAGATTTGTGGGAAGAAGGTAGACACGGTATACGAGATAATGCTCGATGGCGCGCAGATGCTGGTCTGCGAGAAGGACGCGAGGGGAAGGCATGTGGCCCACTCGTTCGGATCCGATTCGCAGAGAGCGGTTGGCGACCAAAGGGCTGCACACGGCGAGCGCGCACAGGAGGAGCTAATCGAGAACTACGGCGAAGCGATAAGGAAGGCGAGGGAGGCTCTCGGGCTGCCGGTAAGGGTGCTGGGCGAGAGGATAAGCGAGAAGGAGAGCACGCTCTCGAGGATAGAGAAACAGGAGACGCTGCCGAGCGAGAAGACAAGGAAGAAGCTGGAGAAAGAGCTGGGCATAAAGCTCCTCGCAAAGGAACCAGATGAGAAGAGGTTCGTGCAGACCAGGAAGAACGAACCTGCAACGCTCTGGGAGTTCGCGAACAAGAAGGACGAGAAGGAGGAGAACGATGGTGAATGATTGGCTGTAGAGCTGGGCCCGCTCGTCTCCGAGGTCAAGGAACCAATCTCGCTCGATGACCTATCGGGCAAGACCATAGCGATAGACGCTTACAACACCATCTACCAGTTCCTCTCCATAATCCGCGGGCCTGACGGCACGCCGCTGAAGGATTCGCGCGGCAACGTGACGAGCCACCTGTCGGGCCTGTTCTACAGGACCATCAACCTGCTGGAGCACAAGATAACCCCGATATTCGTCTTCGACGGCATACCGCCCGCGCTGAAGCAGAGAACCATAGAGGCCAGGATGGCGAGGAGGAAGGAGGCTGCTGCGGAGTGGGAGAAGGCGCTGAAGAAGGGGATGCTTGAAGAGGCGAGGACGCATGCGATGGCGAGCACACGCATAAACAAGGAGATAGTGCAGAGCTCGAAGGAGCTACTCGGCTACATGGGGATAGGCTGCATGCAGGCGCCGAGCGAGGGCGAGGCACAGGCCGCGAGGCTAACCAGGGACGGGCTAGTTGATGCGAGCGCAACTCAGGACTATGACATCTTCCTCTTCGGGGCCGACGTCGCGGTTAGGAACCTGACCATAAGCGGACGCAGGAAGCTGCCGAGGAAGAACGTCTTCGTGGAGATCACGCCGGAACGTGTGGAGCTGAAGAGGCTGCTATCGCACCTCGGCCTCAGCCAGAAGCAGCTGATATGGCTGGGCATGCTGATGGGCACCGATTTCAACGAGGGCATAGAGGGCGTGGGACCAAAGACGGCGCTGAAGATAGTGAAGGGGAGAAAGAGCCTCAAGGAGATAGTCGATTACGTGAACGAAAAGTACAAGGGCGGCTTCGAGGTCGACCCCCAGGAGGTGGAGGACACATTCACCAAGCCCGAAACCCACGGCATGAGCCGCGGCGAGATCGCCTCCGCGCTGAAGGGAGCGAAGGCTGACAAGGCAAAGATAATCAGGTTCCTCTGCGACGAGCACGAGTTCTCGCTGGAGCGCGTTGACAAGTTCGCGGACATGCTCGTCGGCTACAAATCCGAAGCGGGGCAGAAGGGCATAGGAGCGTGGGTTTAGGCCAGGCTGCCGTACATCTTGTCGTTGAACTCGTAGGCGGTCGTCTCGGAGCCCATGTACACCCCGAGTTTCGCGAGAAGCTCGTTCTTGTCCTTCACCTCGCTCATCTCCTTCCCAAGCTCGATGACGAATATCTTGCCGTCGAGCTCGTAGTACACCGCATAGGCCTTCTCCTCGCCCTTGACCGTTCCTATCACCTTGGACGAGAGGTTGCCGAGGCCGATCAGCAGGCTGCACAACAGCACCGCCTGGTCGAGCACGTCTCCTGCGCCTATGCTGATGACCTCGCTGGGCGTCAGCCAGAATTGCAACGGAGGCGAGACCCGGGCCACAGAGCTCTTGACGAACTCGTTCGCCTTCTTGGCCGCCTCCTGGAAGTCCTGGTCGTATGAGTAAGATGGGAAACTCTCCTTTATCTTGTTCACAGAGGCCGCCACAGCCTCCTCGTAAGGGGTGACCAGCTTTGGCAGCTCGGCCAGATGCAGGCGCTCGCCCTCCTCGATCTTCTCCCTGTAGCGCATTATTATCTCTAGGTACAGGGCGTTGTACTTTTTGAGGAGCTCATCTTCGCTCATCCCACCCCCATTTTATATCTATGGAAAGGCTCTTACCCCTTTTGTAGAGGGTAAACTAGATGGAGATTTCGCCGCCTGCCGCCTTATCCAGTACCGCGAGCACTTTCTTGGAGACATCCTTGGGGTGCAGGTTCTCCCGCTTGGATATCTCCCCTATTATCAGGTTCGCCGCCTTCTTGTTCTTCTTATAGTCCTCTAACAGGCGCCTGTTCTCCCTCAGGTACTCGACAATGCGCCTCTCCAGCTCCTTCTCTGTGAGCTTCGCGTGCTTCACCACCACCTCCCTACCTCTCTCCACCTCCTCGATCACGTGCTTTGTTATCTCCACGTCGTTGTCTATCAGGCCGATCATCTTCTCGAATGCTGAATCGGAGATGCCCTCCTTCCCGAACTTCTTTATCCGCTGGATGGCATGTATGATGCTCTGCATCCGGTACCTGCCCTTCAGGCTCTCGATTCGCTCGAGGGACCTGCTGTCGAACATAGTGAGCTCCTTCAGGGTCCGCTCGTTGGCCTTGTACTTCTCCGCGAGCGCGTGCGTGACCTCGTCGATGTATACCGGTTTCTTGTAGCTTATCTTTGAGACGTCGAACACCGTGAGGTCTGGCTCGTAAAGGTAACCGTACTCCTCGTCGGTCTCCTTCTCCCTCATGGGCTCCGTGGCCCTCTTCTTCTCGTTGTACCCCCTGGTCTCCTGCTTCACGGCCTCGCCCTCCTTAACCAACTGCTCCTGCCGCTCCTCCTCGAACTTCGCAGCCTCTACCAGGTTCTTTATTCCGGTCACGTTCTTGACCTCGACGCGGTCGCGGCCCACTGATACGTTAAGATCAGCTTTGACCTCCTTGTCGATATCTATGCCGAGGTAGTAGAGTATGCTTCGCAGCGTTCGCAGGAATCCCCAAAGCTCTTCCTGGCTGCGTATGTCGGGATCTGTGACCACCTCGACCAGCGGCATGCCGGACCTGTTGAAGTCTAGAAGCGTGTATGCGCCTTCCCTCACTATCTTCGCAGGATCCTCCTCGAGCTGCACACGTCTTATGCCTACCTTCTTCTTGTCGTACTGCAGGTAGCCGGTTTCGCCGAGCGAGCCCCCGAGCTGTGTTATCTGGTATGACTTGGGAAGATCGGGGTAGAAGTAGATCTTCCTCACGAACGACGTTCTTTCGTTAATCTTGCAGTGGAGCGCGTTCGCTATCCCTAGTGCCACCACTACCGCCTCCCTGTTCAGCATCGGCTTCGAACCCGGGAAGCCCATGCAGATCGGGCAGATGGCAGTGTTGGGCTGCTCGGCGCTGGTGCCGCACGCGCAGAATAGCTTCGAGCGCGTAGGAAGCGCTATGTGTATCTCGAGCCCTATCCTCATATGTCACCAACGTTTCCCGCAAACCTGTACGCGAACCCCTTCTCCCACTCGTCGACGAAGCCGAGCAGCGAATAGTCGTTCGCCTGCGCTGCCACCAGCTGTGCGCCGACGGGCATGCCGTTCACGTAATCGTAGGGGAAGGAGATGTGGGGGAAGCCGCCCAGGTTCGGAGGTATGGTGTACAGGTCCATCGCATAGTTCTGCACCGGCGTGAGCCTTGAGGCATCTGATATCTTTGGAGTCAGGATTGGGATTGTAGGCGAGAGCAGGAAGCCTTTCTCCAAGACTTTCTGCATCGACTCGATAAGCATGCGCCTGAGCACGAGAGCCTTGGTATAGTACCTGTCCCTGACGCTCTCGCCGCGTATGAACGTGCCGAGGATGATCCTGCGCTTTGCCTCGGTCCCGAAGTTCTCACGCGCGCTGGTGAAGAACTCGTCGTAACGCTTGTACAGCTCGCCGTACTGCAGCCCGTACTTGTAGCCGTTGTACTTCGCCAGGTTTGTCGACGCCTCGGCCATGGCGATTATGTAATAGGGCTCTATGGCCTCTGCGAGGATTCCCAAGCTTATCCTCTCGACCTTGCGGCCCATGCTCTCAAGCTTTGACACCAGCTTTTCGAATGGCCTCTTCACAGGCGCCTCGGCCGCCTCCAGCAGTTCCTTGACTACGTAGAACCTCTCCTTCTTCTCGTCCCTTATCTTACCGACAACGCAGGTCGTGTCGTATGAGTCAGCACCCCTCACGAGGTCGAAGACCGTGCGTGCATCGGCCGCGCTCCTGGAGATCACGCCTATCTTGTCAAGAGAGTTTGCGTAATCGATGAGGCCGTATCTGGACACGGCGCCGTACGTGGGCGTGAAGCCCACAACGCCGTTGAGCGCGGCGGGAGTCGCAATCGAGCCTCCGGTGGATTCGGCGAGCGCAACATGGTACTTGAGGAGCGCGGTTGCCGCCGCTGCGCCGCCGCTCGACCCGCCGGCGACGTACGCCTTGTCGAAGGCGTTCCTGGCCGGAACCTCGGTGTTGAGCCCGAAGGTGCCGAAGCCGAACTCGTCCATGTTCGTCTCGCCAAGAAACGAATACTCACCGCTGGCAAGCATGCGTTCTATTACAGTGGCGTTGAACGGGGGAACGTAGCCGCGCAGCATCTTTGAGCCCGCTGTGGTCTCGAAACCCTTGACGCAGATGTTTGCCTTTGAGCTGAATGGCACGCCAGCGCCTGCCTTCCCTTTTTGTGAAGCGTTTATTGTTGTGAACGCATGATACTCCTTATTCAGTTCCTCCACTTCCGCGGCTAGGCGCTGGTAATAATCTCCGGGTTTCTTCTTTGACGCGAACTCGCGTATGCTGCTGGTCATAGCTTCGGCCCGAGAATATAGCCCTTGTGCAGCTTCGATGTCTTCTTCAGCAGCTCGAAGTCTGCGAATGCTGACACATTGTCGTCCCTGAACCTTGTCGGCACGCTTATCGGCTGGTGCGCAGGCCCACCCTCGGCATGCGCCTTGTTTATCCTGTCGAAATAGCGTATTATCTCGTCTATGTCGCGCTTGATCGTTGCCCTTTCCTCCGCGGAAAGTCTAAGCCTCGATGTCTTTAGCAGCCTATCAAAATCGTCGTCTTTCATAACGGCACGTGCTAAACGGCAATTATAAAAGGATTAAGAGGAAGAGGTTAAAGAAGGTAATCTACAGCTGGTTCTATGCTAAGGGTTCAGTACATAGAAGACACTCCAAAGGCTCCGGGGAGCGAGATCAAGATCGGCGGGAGGGTCGTCAGGATAACGGACGCGAAGAACGTGAAGTTCGTCTGGGTGCGGGACATAAGCGGAATGATGCAGCTCACCGTTCTGAAGGAATCGGCAGGCGCGGAGCTCATGAAGACAGTCGATGGCCTCATGCAGAACGACTTTGTTGTGGTATCTGGAAAGGTGCCGCAGGAGATAAAATCGAAATCGGGGGCAGAGATGCTGCCCGAGAAGATAGAGGTTGTGGGCAAGTCTCTGGAGCCCTCGCCTATAGACGTTGAAGGCTTCATAGAGAGCAGCTTCGACAAGAGATTCGACTGGCGCGCGCTGGACCTCAGGAGCCCGAGGCAGATGGCCATATTCGCAGTCGAGTCCAAGGTTCTTGGAGGCATGCATAGGTACCTCTCATCGCAGGGCTTCATGCAGGTCTTCACCCCGAGCCTCATGGGCGCATCATCAGAGGGAGGCTCGGAGGTGTTCACGCTGCGCCACTTCGGAAAGACCGCTTACCTGAGGCAGGATCCACAGCTGCACAGGGACCTGCTCATGCTCGCTGGATACGAGAAAGTTTATGAGATAGGGCCGAGCTGGAGAGCGGAACTGAGCAACACGCCGAGGCACATGACCGAGCACAGGACCTGCGCGGCTGAGATGTCGTTCATAAGCGACGAGAAGGACATAATCAAACTGGAGACCAAGCTTGTGAGCAAGGTACTGGCCGGAGTGGTTAAGGAATGCGAGGCCGAACTCAAGACGCTCGGAGCCGAGGTGGCCATACCGAAGGGCTCGTTCCCAGTATTCACCTTCCCGAAGATATACGAAATACTAGAAGGGCTGGGCAAGCACGTTGAAGCGGGGGAGGACTATGACCACGAGGCCGAGTTGCTGCTTGCGAAGCACGCCAAGGAGAAGTACGGGAGCGACTTCTTCTTCGTGGACAGGTTCCCGTTCAAGGTGAAGCCGTTCTACGTCATGCGCGTCGAGAAATCGCCCGAATGGGCGAGGAGCGTGGACCTGATATACAAGGGAGTGGAGATAAGCACCGGAGGCCAGAGGGAGCACAGGTATGAGAAGCTGCTCGAGCAGGCAAAGGAGAAGGGCCTTGACCTTGAGAACCTCAAGTGGTTCACCGATTTCTTCAAGTACGGGGCGCCGCCGCACGGCGGCTTCAGCATGGGCATAGAGAGGTTCACGGCGTCGCTGCTTAACATCGAGAACATAAGAGAGACGACCCTATTCCCGAGAGCTCCGGAAAGGCTTCTGCCTTAGTCCTTGTGATACTATGGATGTCCAGCATGCGGTTAAGAGAGAAGGCAGAAAGGTAAGCTTGGCCGGCTGGGTGCACAGGAAGCGGGAGAGCGGAGGCATCGTATTCATAATACTCCGGGACGTCAGCGGGCTCCTGCAGGTTGCGATCAAGAAGGACAAGGTGGATCAGAAATCCTGGGACAGCGCCGTTGCTTCTACCGTTGAGTCGAGCGTAAAGGTCGGCGGCGCGGTGAGGAAGGACGATAGGTCGCCAACCGGCTACGAGCTCGAGGCCGCACGCTTCAGGAACGTGCACATCGCCGAGCCTTATCCCATCACCGAATACCAGAGCACCGAGCTGCTGCTCGACAAGAGGCACCTGTGGCTGCGCAGCAGGAAGATGATAAACATAATGCGGGTGCGCTCGTTCGTGTTCCGCTACGCGCGCGAATTCTTAGACAGGAAGGGCTTCTACGAGGTGACACCGCCGCTGATAACCAAATCTGGGGGAGAGACGGGGGCGAACATGTTCTCCTTCGACTACTTTGGAGACAAGGCTTATCTCACCGAATCGTCGCAGCTGTACGTGGAGGCCATGGAGTTCGCGCTTGGCTTCACCTACTCCTTTGCGCCGTCTTTCAGGGCAGAGAACTCCAGGACAGTAAAGCACCTTGCCGAGTACTGGCACCTCGAACCAGAGATGCCGTATTATGACAACGAGAAGGCGATGAAGCTGGAGGAGAGGTTCGTGAGCAGCATAGCGAACAAGCTCGCAAAAAGGCACGCGGACATACTCAAGGAGCTGGAGGTTGATGCGCAACAGTTGCTAAAGATAAAGCCGCCGTTCGAACGAATACCGTACGAGCGTGCAATCGCGATACTCAACGAGAAGGGCGCATCGAAGAAGTGGGGCGACGACTTCGGGGTCGAGGATGAGAAGCTGCTGACCGAGGACAAGGAAAAGCCGATATTCGTGCACAGCTGGCCCAAGGAGATAAAGCCGTTCTACATGCCCATCAACGCCAAGGACCCAAGAACCGTGGCGAGCGCCGACATGCTAGCACCGCACGGCCACGGGGAGATAATAGGGAGCGGCGAGAGAGAATGGAGGCTCGACAAGCTTCTGGAGCGAATGCACGAAGTTGAGAGCGCGCGCGGGGTGAAGTTCAACATGCAGAATTATGAGTGGTGGCTGGACCTGAGGCGCTACGGATCTGTGCCGCACGCTGGCTTCGGCATGGGGATGGAGCGCTTGATAAAGTGGCTACTCAACCTAGACCACATCCGCGACGCCATACCTTTCCCCAGGATGAGCAACAGGCTCTACCCTTGAACCCCCGCTACACGACCTGTTCGCCAACATTTTTAAGGCGCAACAAGGGCTTAATCACGGGGATAACATGCCTTACATAAAGAAGGACCAGCGGCAGGGGATAGACGCACTGCTCGAACCGCTTCTGGAACACATTAAGGGGCAGGAAGTTGAGGACATAGACGGCCAGATCAATTACATAGTGAGCAGGCTGCTCAAAGAGGTTTACCCGCCAAGGTACTTCAACTACAACAGGGCCATGGGCGTGCTCGAATCTATAAAGCAGGAGTTCTACCGAAGATACGTGGCGCCCTACGAGGAAGGAAAGATAAAAGAGAACGGAGACCTAAAGTAGCAGCATGGTCTCGGGAGCTCTTGGCAGGCTGGCCGCTCCATTCAGGGTCAAGCACGAGGAGATTTATTCAAGGGGAGCGAAGCTGCAGGTGGTTGAAAACAGCAAAATGCGCATGTTCAAGCTCGATGGCGCCACCAACTCGATAATCAACAAGCGTTCGGTGTACACTGGCGGCTATTGGGACTACTTCATACCATTGGTTTACGCACGTGCGCATCCGAAGGTGCTCCTGATAGGCCTGGGCATAGGGACCACGCCCTATCAGCTTCACGCCCTCCTGGGCAAACGCGTGAGCATCGACATTGTGGAGATAGACAGGGAGGTTGTAGGACTTGCTAGGAAGTATGCGCCGCGTCCGATCGAAGACCGCATCTATATACAGGACGGAAGCTCGTTCGTTGCAGGAACGAGGAAGAGATACGATGTGCTAATGCTCGACGCCTACTGGAAAGGCGCAAAGATACCGAAAGAGTTCCTGACAAGCAGATTCATGGGCGACGCGTACGAAGCGCTGTCAGCGGAGGGGGTTCTGGCGATAAACTATGCGATGCACCCGGGAGGGATCCTGGGATTCGGCGCCTTCAGGAAGACCCTCGAGATCTTCCCTCACGTGTACTCGATGAGCACGGACTCCTACGGGGGTATGAAGATGATCCTATGCTCAAAGAAACTCGGAAAGGAGGAGCTAACCAAGAGGATATCGAAACGGTTTAGATGGAACAGGGCGCTACGCGACGGTTACGCCGGTATGCGCGAGATATGAGAATCAGAACTGAAGACTTGAAGTGGGAGCAGCCCGGCCTGCCGTGGAGCCCGAGTCTCTTGCTTCGAAGAGCCCTCGAACTTCTTCGGGAACCGCTTCCAGGTGGTCCTGCACAAGTCCTAATTCTTCTGAACTTGTCTTGGACCTAAGGACCTGCCATTTCTTTTCTTCTAGGCTTTTGGCGTTCCCGCTATTTGCACTTTGCTTTTTGCTTTTCATTCTATCACTGCGATTGTCGAACTGCTTCTGGGTCGCTGATTTGGTTGAGAATGTGCCATTTAAAAATATTGTGTGTTGGTTCGTTCAAAAGAAAAAGATAGAGAAGTAGCTTGCAAGTTGGACTTTAGTAATGGTGCGCTCACGGATCGCTTACATTCTTTGCTTACGCACACCTATCCGAAAGGTATTTAAGTAAGAAAGTAAGAATATTACTGATGATATGGCAGCATACGAGTCTGAAGTGACAGTGGTAAGCTCAAAAGGACAGGTGGTCATACCGCGTACTGTTAGGTCCAAACTCAGGATAAAACCGAAGACCAAGCTTTTGGTATACGCGTACGATGATTCGATAGTGATGAAAGAGTTGAAGATTCCGGATTTTATTAAGACGCTCGAATCAATACATGGAAAAACCGATAAAAGAATGGCTAAATATGGTAAAATAACTGACAAGGAAATAAATGAAATCGTCCAGAAATACAGGCATGGCCAGAAATAGGTACTTCAATGCGGGTAGTGCTGGATACAAACGTACTAATTTCTGCGATGATCATCAAGGAAGGCAAGCCGGCACGACTTCTCACCAAACTGCTGAACGGCCACCATGTGATAATAGTTTCAAGGCCCTTACTTGAGGAGTTTTCTAGGATATCTGCAACGAAGCGCATAAGGAAATACGTAACCTCAGCTGATGCCGCCGAATTCCTTGAGGGCCTTGTGGGCGCAAGTACATCAGTAAACTTATTTTCAAAAATCAAAGTGCTTGATACCTCTGATGATCTGGTGCTTGCAACAGCATACGATGGGAAGGCCACAGTCATAGTTAGTGGGGACAGGGCACTTTTGGAGGTGGGCAGGTTTAGAGGCATAAGGATAGTGAGCGTGGCGCAGATGCTAAACCTTGTCTAATTTCAAAAGAAGAAGATAGAGAAGTAGCTTGCAAATTAGGCTTTAGTACCTGCCCTTCAGAAATCGGCGCCAAGGATCTTCCCTGCGACAATGACACAAGTCATAGCCATCCATGGGCAAAAAACTGCATAGTCAATCAGCATTGGAACAAAAAGCGATGCGCTTGCAGCAACCTCGTGGTAGACTGAGGTTGCAGCTACCGAACCCAGCAGGGCGATGTTGGACATCAGATACGCTCTTCTAAGCTCGTCTTTGGGAAGGAAACGCGATTCAAATGAAAAGCTAGCGATAGATTGCTTTCCCCTGCCAAACATTGTAAAGGCGCCAAGATAGAAATTGTGAGTTTTGTATGCGAGCCATGAATCCTCACGAAGTTCGAAATCTTCTCTCCTAGTATTTTCAGTTTTTGTCTGTTCAGTCTGGTCTTTCCTGAAGGAGTTTAGAAATGGCAAATGATTTGCTATACGTAGCAGTGCTTTCTCAGTTTTTTTCTCCTGTTCTTTCTCTTGTTTCGTGCTCATGTTAACTTTCAAGTGGCACATACAAGTACAAGTATCTTGTGTGCATTCGGAAAGAAAAATGAGAAGTAGCTTGCAATTTAGGCTTTAGTAGCAGTGAGCTCACGGATCGCTTGCGCTTTCCGCTTACACTCCTGCCCTATCAAAGTTCTGTATTAGAACTGCCCTGATGTCTCGTTTCGGATCGGGCTTCGTCCTTAGATGCTTTCAGGTCTTATCCCTCAGTGCGTGGCTACCCAGCCATGCTCATCACAACTGGTAAACTAGTGGCACCGGTGCAATATTCCTCTCGTACTAACTGCACCTTATCCTCTGACACCTACACTCCCAGTAGATATTACCGTCCTGCCTCGCGGCGGACTTAACTCAGCTCATGTGTCTCTTTAACGGGCGAGCAGCCCGGCCCTTGGTGGCTCCTGCACCACCAGGATGAGACAAGCCCATATCGGTGTATCAAACGGCTGGGTCGATGTGAACTCTCACCAGCCACGAACCGGTTACCTCCAGAGTAACTTTTCTGACAGTTTGGGGTCCCATTAAAAGGACCTCCAAAGCTCGGTAAGCCC
>JAKASF010000016.1 GCA_021828295.1 Microcaldota archaeon | reverse complement strand
CGAGAAGATAAAGACCCCGAGGAAGCCGGCGAGGGTGGAGTCGCTGGTGGAACCGGACTACTGGGTGGAACCGAAGTACGTGGTCACCGTGCGTGCCGACGAGATAACCAAGTCGCCGATGCATACCGCGGGCAGGCACAAGGAAGGAGAGGAGGAGACCGGCTACGCGCTGCGGTTCCCGAGGATCGTGAGCAACGGCATACGCGAGGACAAGAGCCCCGAGGAGGCGACGACAACGAAGGAGATACTCGAGATGTTCAAGCAGCAGAGGAAGACAAAGGTAGGCGAAGAGGCTTAGGCCTTCCCTTCTATCTCACTTTCAGCTCGTGCTTGAACCATTCGCTCGGAGCCTCTCTGTTCAGGAACTCCTTCAGCGCAGATTCGAACTCTTCAGGCAGGAAGAATGATGAATATGATTTTTGCTTCGCTTCGGGAGTCGCTGGTCCGATAGGAATAGTGGCTGTGTGTTTCTTCGTGTCGCGATTGAAGTACATGATGACGCTGTCCGTGCATTCTGCCGGTTCCCCCGATGCTTCGTCTCCTTTCCTGAATACGAAATGCGCCCAGGCTATCTTGTCAAGATAGTGGTCAAAAAAGATCCTGATTGGTTGTATTGTGGCTTTCGTCTCTTTTTTTCCAGCCCAGTAGAACGTGGAGCTGTTGATATCGCTTGCGTGCAGAAGGGACCCGCGCCGCAGAGCTACCTCGACGCCGTCTATAACTGACCTGTTTCCAGTTTGCGCAAGATTCTGCATAAGATTTCGCTGCAAGGAGATGTTTTTGGAGCTTTATAAGCTTTGTTGAGGAAAAGGTTGCTCCGAGCAGACAACGAACGCAGAGAGAAAGGTTATAAAGAAGGCGAAAGATAGGAGAACGATTGGGGATGGCGTTCACTGTTGTGCTTGATGGGAAACCGTGCGTGGGAAAGACAACACAGGCGACCCTTGTTGCGCAGAACCTAAGAGAGCGCGGCATAAATGCTGTTGGGATTAAGGACTGCATTAGGTCGCACCCTATCGCCCTCGATATAATGAATGTATCAGGAAAGATAAGACAGAGGTCGCAAGGTGGGATGCTGGAACAGGGCATAGTTTATTCCCTCTCTGTCGCTGCTGTTGCTTATTCATTTCTTTCTGCTAGAAGGAAGAATTTTGATGTAGTTATTTTCGAGGGGACACCGCTGATTGCTAGAGCCTACGCCTTCGGCGACGGAGATTATATGGGTTCTGGAGCGAGAGTGACTGCCACCTATAAGGTAATCGGAGCGGCTGCGAAGTTCTTCCCAATAGATATGCTCGTATACCTCTCCGCAAGTAAAGAAGCACTGCTGGAAAGATTTGAAACAAGAGAGGACAACAAGGACGTAGTTCATAGAAGGGAACTGGAGCTTGACGACGCATTGCATAAACACGTGCTTGAATGCTTTGTTGGAACAGAAAGATTTGAGTGCGTTGACTCAGGAAAGGCCAGCGAGGATGTGGCCGATGACATAACCGGCAGAGTACTGCTAGGAATGCGGCGCGGAGGTGGGCACTCACGGCAGGTGAACCTATGACTGGTGAAGTTCCGGAAAAGCACAACGCCAATGGCGTGATAGTGGGAAGATTCCAGCCATTCCACAACGGTCACCTAGAGTTCATGAAGTTGGTCATGGCAAGATGCGATTCGCTGACCGTACTTATAGGAGAGTTGCACCTATTAGGGGGTGGGATCATTGAGCGAGGTCTTTGGACTTCGGTCAGGGCGCTTCAGCACAGAGCTGACGGGCTCGAGTTTGATTCAAATCCCTTCTCATATAAGGAGAGGAAGTCGATGGTGGAGGGGGCGTTTGAGAATCTTGGAATACGGCGGAGCACATTCGAGGTACATGAGCTCTCGCTTAGAGAGCTACTACGTGCAGAGGGCATAATTTATCTGAACAACCTTGAGGAAACGAACAACATTTCGCTGACGAAGAGGGCGATACTGAAACTCATGCGAAGGGATTGGGAAACCATAGTCGCGAAAAGGATTGATACCTCTGATTCGGTAAAAGTGTGCGGGCAGTTTGTAAGGGAGAGGATGAGGGCCGGTGCGTCTGTGGTGGAGTACGTACCTCCGGCTTCGCAGGAAGTGATCGCAGCGCATATTGCGCGCAGTAAAGCGCAAACACGCACCACTTAAGCCGCAATTTCAACAAAATTGGCTGTTTTCCACGTGAGAATTGAGTAAAATATCGTATACTGGAATAAACGCATCGCCTTATTGATAGCATATAATATAGGGAAAGTTCCACCCTTACCCTACCTACACGATTTGCACAAGATATTTAAACTTAATTGGTCGATGATAATTGGCGATCAGATGGGCGACTTTGGAACGGAATTCTTGGGTACCAGCGGTTCGGGCGCTACTCCACAGATAAAAATCGTTACTGTGGGAGTCGGCGGAGCGGGAAACAACACCGTCAACAGACTTCTCAAAGTAGGAGTCAAGGGGACGGAGTTGGTCGCGGTAAATACGGACGTGACGCATTTCAAGATAGTCGACGACCGCATCAAGAAGGTGCTTATCGGAAAGACGATAACGAAAGGATTGGGAGCGGGAGGAGACCCTAGCGTGGGCCTCAAGGCCGCGGAGGTTGACAGGCAGGTTCTAGAGGAGGTTCTGGCGAACTCGCAGCTCGTATTCCTGTGCGCAGGAATGGGAGGCGGAACCGGAACAGGAGCCGCGCCGGTGATCGCGCAGATAGCCAAGGAAGCGGGCGCGATAGTGGTTGCGATGGTGACATACCCGTTCGATCTGGAGCGAGTAAGGAAGGTGAAGGCCGAAGAGGGAATACAGCAACTGAGGAAGTACTGCGACAGCGTCGTGATAGTTGACAACAACAGGCTGGTGAGGCTAGTTCCTAACCTGCCTATGAACGAGGCGTTCGCTGTAGCTGATGACGTGCTTGCAAAGGCGATCGGAGGACTGGTGTGGACAATCACTCAGCCGAGCCTGATCAACATAGACTTTGCTGACGTGCGCGCGATAATGGGAAGCGGAGACGTAGGCTTCATATCGGTGGGCACGGGCAAGGGAACAGACAAGGTAACGAGCGCAAGCGAGTCCGTGCTCAAGAACAAGCTGCTCGACGTCGACTTCGAGAACGCGAAAGGGGCCCTGATACACATATCGGGAGCAAGCGACCTGACGCTCGGAGACGCGATAAAGGCAGGAGAGATAATAACGGAGCGCATGGACCCCAAGGCCACTGTCAAGTGGGGCGCGAGGATCGTGCCGGGCTATGAGGGCCAGCTCGAGATAGTAGCCATCGTCACTGGAGTAAAGGGAGAGAGCATATTGGGCAAGTTCGCGGAGAAGAAGCAGACGAACAACTACGCGGGCATTGACTCGATATAGGTGATGGGCATGGCAGACGAATTCGACTACGATGCGTTCACGCCGCGTGTTGCGGTAGCGGGAGTTGGCGGACAGGGGAGCAACCTGGTCAACAGGCTGTTCTCCAATGGCATAAAGAGCGCCCACACTATAGCCATCAACACAGACCTTGCCCACCTGAACGTGGTCAAGGCGCACAAGAAGGTGCTGATAGGCAGGGAGATAACCCAGGGACTGGGAGCCGGGGGCTTTCCAGAGGTGGCTGCCAAGTGCGCAGACGTGAGCAAGGGCGACCTCGAGAAGGTGCTGGAGGGCTACAACCTGGTATTCGTAGCTGCCGGAATGGGAGGAGGCACAGGCACAGGAGCCGCTCCGACGGTGGCGAGGGTTGCCAAGGAGATGGGCGCCACGGTAATAGCCACGGTAACGTTCCCGTTCGAGCTCGAGAGGAGCAGGAAGGTAAAGGCAGAGTGGGGCGTTCAGCAGCTGAGCAAGGAGGCCGATGCGGTCATAGTTGTGGAGAACCAGAAGCTGCTCGACTACGTGCCGAACCTGCCGATGGAGAAGGCGTTCGAGCTCTCAGACAACATAACGGGCAACGCGGTGAAGGGAATAGCAGACACGATAATGCTGCCGAGCCTTATCAACCTCGATTTCGCTGACCTGAGGACCGTGGTCAAGGACACTGGAACGGCCGTGATAAGCATAGGCACAGGAACGGGCACTGACCGTGCCGAGCAGGTGATCAGATCCACGCGCATGCACCCGCTGCTCAGCGTCGATTACGAGGGAGCAAAGGGAGCGATGGTTCACGTGTCTGGAGGAGCAGACCTTACGATAGAGGAGGCGACCAGGATAGGCGCTGGAGTCACGGAGGGGCTGGCGCCAGACGCCAACGTCATCTTCGGGGCCAGGCTGATACCGGAGCTGAGGGACCAGATACGCGTCATGAGCATAGTCACTGGCGTGAAGGCCAAGTTTGGGCTCAAGACCAAGACAGAGGGTGTTGAGAGGCTCAGGCTGGAAGCCGTAGACCAGATCTTCTAGGCGCGGGCAAGGTATTTTAACTTTCTTGCCTTATCTAATCTGAATTTTGTTAGTGGTTATTTGGCAGAAGAGGCGAATTACAACCTGAAGTCTGCGAAGGAGATAGGAAAGGGCAGCTTCATCATAATAGACGGCATACCATGCAGGATAGTGGACATAGAGACCTCGGCGCCTGGAAAGCACGGGGCCGCTAAGTCTAGGATAACTGCGATAGGCATCTTCGACGGCTCGAAGAAGACCCTGCTCCTATCGGGGCACGGTGAGGTGCAGGTGCCCGAGATACTGAAAAAGAGGGCGCAGGTGGTCTCCATTACGGAGAGCATGGCGCAGCTCATGGACCTTGAGAGCTACGAGATCTTCGAATCTCTGATACCCCAGGAGCTGAAGGGCCAGGTGAAGGCCGGCGGCGAGGTTGAGGTGCTGGAGACGATGGGCAAGCGGGCGATAACCAGGGTAGTGGGTGGAGGCTAATGGCAATAACGAACATAAACGTGGAGAACGACTTCGACAACAAGCTGCTCAGGAGGAGGGAGATGACGGTAAGCATAGAGTTCGACGGGGCTACGCCCTCCAGGGAGGAGATAAAGAAGAGCCTTGCCGACAAGCTCAACCTCAAGCCCGAGAACATGGTGGTAGTGCGCGCGGGGCAGCTCTTCGGCACAAAGAAGGGCAGCGCTCTGGTTCACGAGTACCAAGACAAGAAGGCGATGGAGGTGGCGCAGAAGCACGTTGTATCCAGGCCGAACAAGAAGAAGGAGGCTGCGGCGGCACCGCAGCAGCAGGCACCCGCCAAGCCGGCCGAACAGAAGAAGGAGGAGGCTAAGGCTGGGGGCGAGGCCAAGTAGGCGAGCGCATGGCTGAGGAGAAGAAAACCGAGAAGAAGCCGGCAAAGAAGATAAGGCCCTACAAGCCGGCGTCGAAGTTCTGCCCAAAGTGCGGATCGCGCATGGCAGACCATGCTGACAGGTTCGCCTGCGGGAAGTGCGGCTACACCGAGTGGAAGGGGAAGAGCGGGTAGTACTTTTGCAGAGAAAGAGCGATCCTGCAGGCTCCGTGTCGCGTGCGGTTTACTTCATTATCATACTCTTCGCGTTCTTCGCTGTATTCAATGCTGTGCCCTCGTACCTCTATCTCACGTCGGCGATAAGCCTCGACACGCTCAACTTCCTCTTCACCGCAGCCATGTCGCTCTCCTTCTCCGCTGCAGCGATAACCTACCTGAAGTTCGTGGAGAGGGGCAGGAAGGGCGTGGCGCAGAGGCTCGGCCTCGGGGCTAGGGCGCTGACCGCAAGCAGCATAGGCTTCGGCCTCTTCCTCTTCCTGATCATCTTCTCTCTGGAGGTGCTCACCGGCCTGGTGAGCAGCACGACAGGCACCGCGATAAGCACCAACGTCTCGCTCGTCTTCGCCGGCGCGCCTGTCTGGTTCCTGATCTTCGCAGCGGTAGTGGCCCCGATAAACGAGGAGATACTCTTCAGGGGCCTCATGGTGCCCAGGCTCGGCATCTTCGCCAGCGCGCTCATCTTCGCGATCCCGCACCTTACCTATGACTCCACCTTCGCGATAGAGTTCATAGCCGCGTTCATCTTCGGCATACTTGCAGGCTACGTCTTCAAGAGGACCGGATCCCTGTATTCATCGATAACCGCGCACATGCTCGTGAACACGCTAAGCATCATAAGCACCTTCGCGCTGCTCGCGTGGGTGCTCTGATGCGGATAAAGCTGATCCTCGTTGAGCCGAAGTACCAGGTGAACCTAGGCTACGCGGCCAGGGCCGCGATGAACTTCGGGATAAAGAGGCTGAACGTGGTGGCCCCGCGGTCTGACCTGCGCGGCAGGACAGCAATCATGTACTCGAAGCACGCGCATGCGCTCCTGGAGAGGGCACGGGTCTACCGCACGCTGGGCCAGGCGATAGCCGGATGCGACATAGTGATCGGAACCACTGGAATCGGGAAGAAGGCGAAGGCCAGTTTCGGGCGTGTGCAGTTCGCGGAGAAGGCAATGGGAAGGATAGGCGGGAAGAGAACAGAAGGGGTTGCGGCGCTGCTGATCGGAAGAGACGACATCGGGCTCAGGAGCGATGAGATAGAGAGATGCGACGTCGTGGCCTACATACCCGCCAATCCGGAGTATCCGGTGCTCAACCTCTCGCACGCGCTGGCTATACTTCTCTATATCGCGAACCGCTCCGGCTTCGAGACGGAGCAGGAGGGAGAGATTGGGGGCGAGAGCCCCGAAGCGGGGGAGACACGCATGGCGCTGACGCTCTTCGAGAGGATGATAAGCGGCAAGAGGATGAGGAACAGGAGAGCGGTGCTGAACGTATTCAGGAGAGTGTTAAGGAATGCGATGCCGAACAGGCAGGAGCTGCACGCGCTTATTACCGCGCTGAAGTAGCTACTGCGACGCCGCTGACTTCTTCCTCTTTATTATCTTGACCTTCGATGGGGTCAGGAGTATGCGCGACTCGTCTATCTGCGCTATGTCCCCGTTTATCTTCCCTGCATAGTCCTTGAGGCGCGCGATTATGCTGTTCATCGTGTTCGGCCTCTTCTTTATCTCGTCTATGCTTATGAGAAGTATGTTCTTCTTGGCAAGCTCGTCCTCTATCAGCTTCACCTCGTCCTCGCTTGCGATTGAGACTGGCTTCACGTACATGTCAGCGGGTTCGTGCATGACATCTACCTCGTCCATCTCAGCCGAGTTCATGTACTGCTCTATGTTTAGCTCCTTTGAGGAAGCTACGCCAAAGGCCTGTCCTAGCTTATCGAAAACTCCCATTTTTTCACCGGTCGCAATCACTATATAATAAGTATCAGCTTTTTAACCTTTTCCTTGTTCTCGATTTACTGGTAAGGTCGGTCCCAGCCTATTTACGCTTTTGCGGCCTAGTACATACTGTTCGGGTGATTAAGCGAAGAAGGTTGGCGAACTGCTCGATCTGTCTGGGAAAACTGCGATAGTGACAGGAGGGGGGGGTCGGAATCGGATACGGCATAGCGTACAGGCTCGCGGAGGCCGGAGCCAACGTTGTAATCGCGACGCGGAACGAGAAAGAGGGCAGCGAGTCTGCAGCCGGGCTCGTGGCAAACGGCTGGAAGGCGGCTGCGGTCACCACAGACGTGTCCAAGGAGGATGACGTCAAGAGGATGGTGGCGGAGACTGTGAAGAGATTTGGCTCGATAGGCATACTTGTGAACAATGCTGGCATATACCCGGAGATACCGCTAAGGCAGATGAGCCTCGACGACTTCCAGAAGGTGCTCTCGGTAAACCTCAATGGAGTATTCCTCTGCACTAAGTACGCTTCTGAGCAGATGATAAAGCAGGGAAACGGAGGGAGGGTGATAAACATAACCTCCATCGACGCGCTGCATCCGTCGTCCGTGGGCCTGGCGCACTACGATGCATCCAAGCACGGCGTCTGGGGATTCACCAAGAACATCGCGCTGGAGCTCGCGCCATACAAGATATGGGTAAATGCCATAGCTCCTGGGGGCATACTCACCCCGGGGGTCAAGAAGCTGCAGAGCAGCATGCCGATTCTGGGAGGCGTAGACATGGAGAAGGTTATGGAGGCTTTCATGAGCAAGATACCGATGCGCAGGCTCGGCGAGGCCGATGACATAGGGATGGTGGCGCTCTTTCTGGCCTCTGACATGTCTGCTTACATGACAGGCTCGCAGATAATAGTGGACGGAGGCGTGCTGCTCTCGTGATCAGAGCTGCTCCAGTATCTTCTTCGCCACCTCTTTGCCGAAGAGCCCCTGGACCTTCTCGGCAGAGCCCGGTAGCCGAAGATCAGCTACGCGCCTTATGCCGTTGTTGTACATCAGCCTGGCCCTCACCCTTCCCACCTGCTCCAGCCTTATCAGGTCGAGCAGCTCCTTCCTGACCCCGTACTTGGTCCTCACGCGAAGCTCGAGCAGGTGCGAGACGCCCACGTGTATCAGCTTGGCCAGTTCGGTGCTAGCGTAGAGCATCCAGTCTGCGTTGTTCAGCTTGACAAACAGGGTGCCTGGAGTCGTGTTGTAGCTCTTGACTATGTCCCTTTCGGGTGTCTCGTTGGCCCAGTCCCTGAGAGCGAGCGCCGTGCCGAGCGACTTCTCGGGCTCGTCTACCTCGTAGTTTATCACCGAGCCCTCGAGCAGGTGGTCATAGCCCGGAAGCAGCTCGAACGCCTCCTCCGTCGCCTTGACGTGCGGCCTCATCTCCAGGGTGTTGCACACGGTGAAGAGGTAGGAGATGTCGTCGGTCGCTTTGGGCAGCGTGTCGATCAGCCACTTGGCCGAGAGCGGGTCTATGTAGAGCTCGCTCACCCTCTGCCCTATGCGCGTCGGCTCGTAGACGCTGCCTTTCCTGTCCACAAACCTCCACAGCTCGAGCTCGTTCAGCACGTTAGAGAGCAGTATCTCGAGCTCGCGCGTGTTCGCGAACTGGTACCCATACAGGGTCTCTTTGAGGAAGGCGAGTATGCCCTCCTTGGTCCTGAGCATGCGCGTGGCTATGAACGCGAGGACGTGCATGCGCAGTATCGGCTGGACCCCGAGCTTGGAACTTATCGGCTCCAGCTCTGCATTTATATAGCGTTGGTATAGATCCATTATCTCAGCGTGCGCCTTCGCTATGAGCAGGCCCCTGCCTTCCTTGTCGTACTTCGGCCTGCCGGCCCTTCCGAAGAGCTGCGTGACCTCGTTGACGCTCAGCTTCTCTGAACCCATGCCCTCGCTGTACCTGCTAGTGTCGCGAACAAGCACCGTGTGCGCTGGTAGGTTGACACCGAGGGCCAACGTCGGAGTTGAGCATATTACTTTGAGCAAGTTCGCCTTGAAAGCGTTCTCTATGGCGTGACGCTGCGCGTTCACCAGGCCGCTATGGTGGAATGCCACGCCCCTGGCAACCATCTTCGCCTCCTTCTCGCACTGCGCCGTAGGCTTGCTCAACGCGTGCAGTATCTCCTTGCCCAGTTCCGCGAGCTTGACGCGTTCAGAAGGCGTGAGTGCGCCCTCCACAACCTGCGAGAGTCTCTCGGCACTCGCCTCGGCGTTGCGCTTCGTGCTGTAGAACACGAGTATCTGCTTGCCGCGCGAGAGCGTGTCCTGCACTATGCGAACCTCCGGCACCGTGCTTGCGCCATCGAGCTCCTCCTCCCTGTCAAGGTAGTAGGCCCTGCCGCTGAAGGTCACGCCCTTCTCGAGACGCACGGGCCGGTAGTCGCTCTCCACCAGTTCCGCATCGAGCCACTGCGCCACCTCCTTGGCGTTGCCCACTGTCGCGCTGAGCGCGAGTATCTGCGCGTGCGCGCAGAGGCGTCTCAGCTTCGTGATCAGTATCTCAAGAGTTGGCCCTCTGCCGGGGTCGTCGAGCATGTGCACCTCGTCCACGACCACGCACCCTACGTCGTCGAGCCAGTTGAGCCCGTGCCTAATCAGGCTGTCGAACTTCTCTGTAGAGACGAACACGATGTCGTAGCCGGAGAGCCACTGGTCCAGGGAATCTAGGTCGCCGATCGACATCGCTATCTTGAGGAACGGGTACGCTTCCTTGAGCTCCTCGTACTTCTCGTTAACGAGCGCGCGCATCGGCGCCACGTACACCGCCTTCTTCCTGTGCCGCAGCACAGCGTTCAGCATCGCCATCTCTGCTATGAAGGTCTTGCCGCTCGCTGTGGGGGAGGCTATGAGGAAGTTGCCGCCCTTGAGCAGGCCCATCTTCACAGCGGTCTCCTGCGGCGGCGTGAGGCTCTTGATTCCGCGCTGCTCAAGCGTCTCGAACATCTCGTTAGGAACAGTACCTTTGAGCTCGCTGGTAAGCATCATGCAGGTATTGTGGCGCCTCGATTATAAGAGCTTTTTGTAGATAGCAAGAGTTTCCTTGACTGTGCGCTCCCACGTGAAGCTGCGCGCGTACTCGATGGCCTTCTTCGGGGCAGGCTTGGGGTTCTCGGCCATCTGTCCGGCCTTCCTGGCTACGTCGTCAGCGCTGAGCCTCATGACGTACTTGGTCGCCTCGCGTGGCATCACGCTGTTCTTGAGCACCATCACGTTGGTGCCGCACGCCAGGGCAGCGAAGATCGACATGCCGAGGCCCTCGTGCTTGGTCAGCTGCAGGTAAGCCACCGCGGTCTGCAGGTACCTGGACACGACCGCGTCCTGAACCCTGTAATGCAGTATGACGTTGTTAGTTGAGAGGTTCCCAAGGCCTTTCATGTTATCGCTGAGGAGCTTCTGCGCGTCGGGGCTGAAGGTGAAGATGTGCAGACGGACGTCGTGCTTGGCCGCTATCTTGTTGAACACATGCAGCAGACCAGAGAGGTTCTTGTGCCTCAGGTGAATGGATCCCATGTAGACGAAGTCCTTCCTGTCGCCGTCCCAGGGCCTGGTTCTCAAGAAGGTAGAGTCTACGCCGAGCGTGGTGACCGCGGATGCCTTCCTGGCGTCGTAGACCTTCTGCGACGCAAGATAGCCCTTGAGCTCCTTCTGCGTCTGGGAGGAGTTGAAGACTAGGCCGTCGCTTGCTTTGTAGTTATCTATCGTCCACTTCCTTATTATCGAGTTGGCTATGTTGAACCGCTCGATTAGCCTGGGCTTGACCTTGTACTGGCCCTCCTCCAGGTACTTGTGGAACATGCGCAGGTCATGCCACGTGGTGACCATCTTGGCCCTGCCCTTGTTCACCCTGGCCACGTCCGGATACATCAGGTGCACTATGTCCGCGTCCTTGACGTTTATGTTGAACAGGGCTCGCGCCGGCCTGGGCAGCTTGCCGGTTGCAATGGTCCTCACGTCCGCGTGCTTGCTCAGGCCCTTGTACATCTCCAGCGAGTACCTGCTTATGCCGTCGCCTGCGCTGAAGTCGAAGTCGTGGCCTACGAGCAGAACGCGCATCTAACCCGATACGGATCCGATTGCAAATTTAATAACCATTCTATACGAAACTTCGTTTTATGTCGCACGCCGGAACGGCGTTTAAAAAGGCTGCACCAGCAATAGCCTAGAGCAACATGATATTGAAGACCGAGGAACTGGACAAAGACATACTGACAGACAACAAGGCTGTCATCGAGCTGCTGCGCACAGCCAGGGAGAAACTCCGCTTCGGGCCCAAGGACATGGGAAGCGCCGCCTGGAACCAGGCAAAGCTTCCGACAATGCGCAAGAAGTAAGAACCGCCAGATTGAGTTGTTTCTACCCAGCGCAAGCGCTTAAAAATGCTTAAACCATAGCTATTAGCGTGCCTCAGTAGCTCAGTGGTAGAGCGCCAGTTTTGTAAACTGGAAGTCGAGGGTTCGATCCCCTTCTGAGGCTATGCACCTCAAGAGAAGGTAATACGATGGATGCGAAAACTGCAAAACGGATACTTGAAAGGTATAATCTTACCGATTTCCAGAAAGAGGTGCTTGTTGCCACGGCCGCAATACCCAAGGGAAAGACAAGAACTTACAAGCAGATAGCGGCAGCGGTACACAGGCCCAATGCTTACAGGGCTGTAGGCAGCGTGATGCGCATCAACCCCCTGGCTCCCATGATACCTTGCCACAGGGTGGTGAAGAGCGATGGAAGTGTCGGCAACTACTCGGGAAAAGGAGGACCGAAAGGCAAGGAAAGGATGCTCAGGAAGGAAGGGGCCATCTAGCCTACGCTCTCGAATATGTCTCCGAAAGAGTGGCAGAAGTAGACCACTGCGCGCTTCACGTCCCTGCTTCCTTCCGCTGTTAGCGAGTATACTATGGTTTTGCCCTTCTTCTTTCCTGTGATCACGCCGTTCTCCTCTAGAGCCTTCAGCGCGGGATAGATAGTGCCGGCCTTGGGCTTTACTCCCCTTCGCTTTGCTATCTCCTCGGCCAGCTCCTCGCCGTGCATCTCCCTCTTGGAGAGCAGCCAGAGGATCTGGAACGAGAGCATACCGCGCATGTCGCAGCCGTAGTTGCCGTGCATAAGTGTCTATTACATATAGGACATACGATATATTTAAATATATGCTGATGCATAATATATGATGTCCTATACGTAGGGCGGATTGGTGAAACAAAATGCACGGAGATTGCAACTGCGGAGGCGGATACGGCTACGGAATGAGGAGCTTCCTGACCAAGGATGAGAAGATAGAGATCCTGAAGGAGTACCAGAAGAACCTTGAGGAGGAAGCGAAGGGCGTGGCGGAGAGGATAAAGGAGCTGCAGAAGAACAACTGATTTTTCTCCCCACCAGTTTTTCTTTTTCCTTTTTCTTTTATTTTTTCTTCCTACTCCTTACCTACGGCGGGGGCACATAGGAGCCCAGGTAGCCGTATGCGCACTTCGCAAACACGAGGTTCTGGCTGTTGCCGCTGTAGTCGTTTGAGTTGCCGTTGAGCGGGAACCATGCCACCAGGTGCTGCAGGTCTATCGGCGCACCGCCAAGGCCTTCGGTATAGATGGCCTGTATCGTTGCGCTGTCTAGGCTCGTGTTGTATATCTGCACATCGCCGAGCCCCCCGGTGAACCTGTACTTGGATCCGGTGGAGCTGCCGATGAGGAGCACGCTCTTTGCAAGGCCGGTATGCGCCGTCGGCAGGCACTGGTAGAGGTTCTGCTGCACCCCGTCTATGTAGAGGGTGCTGTTGACAGTGTATGGTCCGTTGTAATATTCGACCGTTATCATAGCCCATGTGTTCGCGAGGCCGTTGGCGCTCACGCCGTAGTTGTCCTTGTTCCCTGTAGAGTAGCCTATGCAGCTGTTCGGGGAGAGCCAGACGAAGTAGCCGGGGAAGCCGACCGGGCTCTCGTTGAGCGATCCGTTCCAGTACATCCAGAACGAGACCGTGTTGTAGCCATGGGGCGCCGTGTTCATGGTCGGTATCGTCGAGTTGACGCACGCCTGGCCGCCGCCCTGGCTCCCGCCGCCACCACCGCCGCCGCCTCCACCTCCACCGCCGCCAGCGTTGGAGCCCGTGAGCGCCGCTACGAACTCCGGCAGGATGCCGCTGCAGTCGCCTACCAAAGACGAGCTGAACTCTGTCCTGTAGACCTGGCAAGAGCCGGGCTGTGCGCGCGGGCCAAGCGTGAACGAGTTGAACAGGCCGAGCTGGAAGAGCGCGCCCAACACTATAGCTATCAGGAGTATGGCCCAGCCGTAGGTGACGAGGTACTCCATCGCGCTCTGCTCCTTCTCTGCCTTGAGAGGATGCTTGCGCCTCCTATGGCTAGATAACCTTGGACCCCCATTTCCCAAAGCAACGGCCCAGAGGCTGTCGTCTCCCGCCATATAGCTCATACTCTTAACGATGCCAAACCTTATGAGAGGATACGGTCAGTTGGGGCTGGAAAGCCTCTTAGCTGTCTCCACCTTTATCTTGTCTATGAAGTCCTCGAGCTTTACCCCGAACTTCTGGCCCCCGGATCTGGTTCTGACGGCTACGGTGCCGGCGTCGACCTCCTTCTTGCCCACGACAAGCATGTAAGGTACCTTCTGGCCTATCGCATCCCTGAGCTTGTACTCCATCGTCTTGTCGCTCACGTCCTCCTCGGCCCTTATCTTCGCGGCCCTGAGCGACTCGTAGACCTTGCGAACGTACTCGTTCGATTGGTCCGATATCGAGATGACCCTGACCTGCACCGGGGCCAGCCATGTGGGGAACTTGCCTTGGTAGTGCTCGACTAGTATGCCCACGAACCTCTCCAAGCTTCCGAGAAACGCGCGGTGTATCATTACAGGCGTATGGTCCTTGCCGTCCTCGCCCGTATACGCTAGCTTGAATCGCTTGGGCATCTGGTAGTCGAGCTGGATCGTTGCCAGCTGCCACGCCCTGCCCTGAGAGTCGAAGATGTCGAAATCTATCTTAGGTGCGTAGAACGATCCCTCCTTCTCCTTCAGCTCGTACTTCATCTTGTGTTCGTCCAGCGCCTTCTTCAATTGCTCTGTCGCCTTGTCCCACTCTGCCTTCTCGCCAGCGTGATCGTCGGGCATTGTCGACAGTTTTGGGGCATACTTCAGCCCGAAGGTCTCGTAGATCTCCTTGACCATGCGCAGCAGCGAGTCCAGCTCCTTGTCTATCTGATCCTCGCGCACGAAGATGTGGCCGTCGTCCTGCGTCAGCTCCTTGACTCGGAAGAGGCCGGTCACCACGCCGCTCAGTTCGCTCCTGTAGAGCCTGTCGAAGATCGCCGTTCTGAAAGGAAGCTCGCGGTAGCTCCACTTCCTTGACTTGTAGATCATTATCGTTGACGGGCAGTTCATCGGCTTGAGGCCTATCTCGCCGAACTGCGACTCGAAGGTGAACATGTTGTCCTTGTAGTGCTCGTCGTGGCCGCTCATGTGCCACAGTGCCACGTTCGCCAGGCCGGGGGTGCTGACCTCCTCGTATCCGTACTCATCTTCTTTCTCACGCAGGAAGCTGATCAGTTGCTTGTATATTGTGAAGCCCTTCGCATGCCAGTACACCATTGCTGGTGACACCTCCTGGAAGCTGTACAGGTCGAGCTTCTCGCCGATGGTCCTGTGGTCTGTATCCGGCAGGCCCGCCCAGTCGCTCTTCTTGACTATGGCGGTGTTAGCGCCCACAGGCTTGGCCTTCTTGTAGGTCTTCTTTCCCTTGCCCTTCGCGTCGTAACTCTTCGCCTGCTCTGCGAGCGGATGGCCCTTCATCTCTATCGTGAACTTCTTGGTCCAGCCGAACGGTGCCTTGCTTGCCTCTATGCCCTTCGGCACGCTCTTGTACATGTGCTCTAGTATGCGCATTGCCTCCTTCGGCTCCGCGAGCTCGCTGCTCAGGTGGGCGAACGGATATACGACAAGCTTCTTCCTGCCGACCTGCCCCATGTACGCTACAGCGTCCTTCAGCGCTGCATCTGCGGTCTCGTCCGTATCCCCATTCTCTACGCATACCCACATGACGAGCGCGTCCTTGAACTCGGCGTGCTTCTCCTTGGTCTCCTCGTATACGCTCGCCTCTGGCTTGAGCACGTCGTATGCCAGTTTCTCTACGTCAAGCTGGAGTATCTTCACGAGCTGACCCCGGTAGTATTAGAAACGGAATGAATAAAAAGAGAGGCAGGAAACGGCGCTCCGGCTAGGAGCGTGCTGTTTGGAAGTATCTGCCTTTTACCATCTTCATCGGAGGTAGTGGGCGGCGCGCCTTCTTATTCGTTCTGTGCAGGATTCGAGCAGGCCTGGACCGGGGAGAATCGGGTGGGGATACGTGAGAATTCGGTTTTATCCCCATACCGTTCCAGACCCGCTGATTATATTATGATCGGAAAGGTTTATATTTTAATGTGTTTCAATTGAAATACATTAAGGTAAAAAGATGAAGAGCAAGGGATGGACGCCTCTCGAGACACTGTTCAGGAGCGTATCGAAGGCCGCGGTTTACAGGATAGGATCGCTGCTGACTGTGACGCCGATGACGGCGATCTTCGTGGAATGGCAGACAACCGGCACGGTGAACCTGAATGTTGCAGTCGCGTTCATAGCAGCTACAGGCATAGCGAACCTTGTGTTCAACACCCTGTACTACATTGGCTATGAGCGGATTGCATCGCGGGTACACAGGGGCTACAAGATCCGTGGTTCGGGGCTTGGGCAGAGGTCCAGCGCCGCCTGAAGCGAATCTTTATATACCTTATAATGTAGTAACATTACAGAGTATATGGCAAAGCAGACGGGCGCTAAGAGGAAGTACACCACCATAACCATACCTGCGCCGCTCTTCCACAGGATACAGGAGAGGATAAAAACCACGGGCTTCTCCTCCGTATCAGACTACGTGACCTACATCCTGAGGGAGACGACCTCGGAGATGGAGATGAGGAAGGCGGGAAAGAAGGAGACGGAGAGCGTAATGGAGAAGCTCAGGGCGCTGGGCTACGCATAACCGATGATGCTTATGGCTAAGGCGGATATGAAGAAGATAGTGGACGCGCTCTGGAAGAGCCCGAGCAGGCAGAACTGGACCCTGTTCGTAAAGGCGCTGCCGAAGAGCGGGCTGAGGTACTACAAGGTGGTCTTCCAGAAAGGGAAGATCAAGCGGGTCACCGACCTTGTCGAAGATTACGCGCAGCTCTACGACGCCAAGCAGAAACCCATATTGAGGATACCTATCTATGAGAAAGACGGAAAGAAGATAACGGGCGCGACGTACTACATGAAGGGCCTGCTCACTATAAACAAGGTTGATGAGTGGATAAGGGAATGATCGCATGATATCGCAAGATCTTAAGACGCTTGAGGAAAGGAGCATCTACATAATACGCGAGGCGAAGCTGAAGTTCAAGAACGTGGCTGCGCTGTGGAGCATGGGCAAAGACAGCACGACAATGCTAGCCCTTACCAAGAAGGCATTCCTGGGCAAGATACCTTTCCCTGTTATTCATATTGACAATGGGATTGATTTCCCTGAAACATATGCATTCAGGGAATCTCTTGCGAAGAAGTGGAACTTCAAGGTTATAGTGGGCCGCAGCGAGATAAAGCCAGACTCGGTAGGCTCGGCGTGCTGCGGACAGAACAAGCCAGAGACGCTGAAGAAGATAATGAAGGAATACGGATTCGATGCGCTCATTGTCTCGATAAGGAGGGACGAGCACTCGATTCGCGCTAAAGAAAGGTATATGTCTCCGCGCAATGAAAACTTTGAGTGGAAGTACAAAGATCAGCCGGCAGAGCTTTGGGACGATTACTCAAGCAAGGAAGAAGGCACCAAGGGGCACATAAGAGTACACCCGCTTCTCGATTGGACAGAGCTAGATGTGTGGCGGTACGTGAAGCAAGAACGCATACCGATAAACCCTCTTTACTTCTCCAGAAATGGTTTCAGGTACAGGAGCCTAGGCTGCACCCACTGCACTGTTGCGCTGAAGTCCAACGCCAAGACAGTTGATGACATAGTAAAAGAGCTTGAAACAACTAAAGTTGAAGAACGATCTGGCAGAAGCATGGATAAGGAGCGGGAATATGTTATGCAGCGGCTAAGGGCGTTGGGATATTTATAAGATGAGGGGGCCCTGTGACAAAACGGCGGAAACTCAGCCCAAATTATGCCAGATATAGGGACTACTATCTAAACTACGAAAGAAAGCACTGGGCCGAATATTATCGTACGCATGCAGGTCAGATAAAAAAGCAGAGACACGAACACTATCTTGCAAATAGAACGGCAATACTGCAAAAAGACCATGAATACTCCATTACCCACAAAGAACAGAGAAGCGTTTACAACAAGCAGTATCGGGCGAGAAATCTAACAAGACTAAGAGAGCACGACAGGAATTATTATTCAGGTAACATCGAAAGAATAAGGAGGTACAGAAAGGAAAACTCTGCAAGATTTGCTCTGCAACGCAAGGAGTATAAAAGCAGGTTGCGCGAAGAGGTTTTCAGATACTACTCCGAAGGCTCAGCTCCTCGTTGTGCTGGTTGCGGAGAGACAAGAATTTCGCTGCTAACTTTAGACCATATCCA
>JAKASF010000015.1 GCA_021828295.1 Microcaldota archaeon | reverse complement strand
ATCGTTCCACCCAGTAGTCCGGTTCCACCAGCGACTCCACCCTCGCCGGCTTCCTCGGGGTCTTTATCTTCTCGAACAGTTTCTTGAACGTGCGCATGTTCTCCTCGCTAAAGCCGGTGCCTATCCTTGTTATCGTCTCGAACATGTCGCTCTTCTCGTTGTAGACCGCGGCTAGCATGCCCCCGAATCCGAACTCGGTGCGTATGCCCTTGCCTGCGTAGTAGCCGACGACGACCAGGTCCACCGTGTCAGATAGTTCTCCCTTGTAGCTTCTCTTCATCTTTATCCAGCTGAACTTCCTCGCTCCTGCTATGTACGGCGCGTCGAGGTCCTTGGCGACTATTCCCTCAAGCCCGTCAGAGATCATCTCCTCAAAGTACTTCTCTATCTCCTTCGGCTTCGTGGCGAGTATCCTGCCGGAGAGCCTGAACATCCCATTCCCCTTGACAATCTTCTCAAGCTTCGCCCTCCTCTCCCTGTACTTCCTGCTAAGGTAGCTCTCCCCCTCTAGGTAGAGCAGGTCGAAAGAGAAGACACGCAGAGGAAGCTCCTCGCTCTTCTCCTCTATCCCGTGCTTCCTCTTCCTCTGTATCGTCTCCTGGAATGCGTGGAACTGGTCGGTCGCCTCGTCGTAGGCGATCGCCTCTCCCTCGAGTATGACCTTGTCTGCGTTTATCTCCTTCAGCGCCGCACCCACGATGTCTGGAAACATCTCGGTCATGCGCTCCAGCCTTCGCGAGAAGATCTCCACCTTCTTGCTCTTCCTGTCCATGTGGACCTGCACGCGCAGCCCGTCGTACTTGCTCTCAACAGCGCACTCCCCGCGCATCCTCTCCAGTATCTCCTCCGCTGTCGGCAGCCTCTCAGCCAGCGCGGGGCGTATCGGGTTGAAGAGCGTTACCCTAAAGTCCTCTATGCCCTTCTTGCCCTCTTTCATCAGCGTCTCTCCCACGAGCCCGAGGTCGCTGCAGATGTTGAACGCCTCCTCTAGCTTCGGCTTTAACTCCCTGTCTCCTGTTGCGGCTTTGGAGAGCGCCTCCAGTATCGTTGCGTCCCCAGCGCCGAGCCTCAGCTGCCCGAGCGCGAACCTGACTATGTACCTGGCCTCGAGCGGCGTGCTCGCTGCAAGAAGGTTGGCGAGCATCTTGATCTTCGCGTCCTTGCTTCCGACCCCGCCCGTCCTGGCGATCTTCAGCATCGTCTCGAACACTTCGTTTATCTCGAACTTCTCCCTGCTCATCCTCCTCAGCTTGCCGCCGGAGATGAACTGCTCAGCGGTGAGTCCGAGATCTCCGGTCTTCCTGAAGCTTGCTTCCACCTTCTGCTTCTCGGCCCCTGTAGCTGTGGCTATCGCCTCCTCCGCAAGCTTCTCCGCTATGCCAAGATCTACGCCCTGGAACGGCGGCGCGGGCGAGCCCACTGTCATGTAGATTATGCTCTTTATCTCGCCCTTCTTCGCCTTTGAGAAGATATCGGTCAGTATGTCTATCATGCTCAGCCTCGAGCTCGTCTCCTCGAGCTTGCTGTAGTAGCCGGCCACCTCCTCAAAAAGCATGCAACCACTTACTATGCTCTTCGAAAGCTTTTATAGTCTGCATGTTTACGTATGAGCGGTGAGAAAACGGCCTTCGTAGACCTGCTTACTAGTCAGCTCTTTGTGTTGGGATTCGCGGGCCTCATCCTTGCATGTATCTTTGTCGAGTGCTTCTTCAACCTAAGGCGCGGCAGGCGCACCGGAGACGACATCAAGGCCGGTGTTATACCCGTAGGCGTGCTCGGCGCCTACCTTCTGGTCACAAGCCTATTCGGCCAGTTCCTGTGGCCGCTTCCAGGGAGCTACAACATACTCTTCTACGATATGCTCTCGATAGCGGGCCTTCTGATCATAGCTTTCGCGTGGGCCGTTCGCCGCGACGAGAAGACGCATACGGTCGGGCTCTTCGGGCTTCTGTCGGGGTTGGTCGCGATATACTATGGCTATGAGGGCTACCTTCTTAACCTCACGCAGTCTCCGCTCGCGATGTTCGGCCTCTATGCGCTCTTCGGCATAGCGGGCGTGCTCTCGTATCCGGTCACGCTGTCGATGGACATGGTCGCCGGCGGCGCGAAGAAGCTTGAGTCAAAGTGGATGGCAATAGGGGCGATCTTCGTCATCGCGCTAGTGCTGGGCAGCATTATAGCGATAGGGACGGCTGCCCTGGCGCTGCCAGCCCATCTGGCCAGCCCTCCTTGACCCTCTTGATGTTCAGGCGCTGAGCCTGAGCACTTCCTTTACCTTTCCAAAAGCAGCAACAACCGCGTCTATCTCGGCCCGCGTGTTGTATATGTAGAAGCTCATTCTCGGCACCGCGGGCTCGTTGAGGATCCTCGTGACGAGCGGCATCGCGCAGTGGTGGCCCGACCTGATTGCTATGCCCTCGCTGTCAAGCACCTGGGCTATGTCGTGCGCGTGAGCGCCCTTCATCGCGAACGAGATGACCCCGCCTCTCTTCTCTATGTCTTCCCTGCCGGGTCCGAATATTGTGACCCCCGCCTGTTCCAGTCTCTCCAGCGCATAGAGCGTGAGCGCCTTCTCGTGCTCCCTCACGTTCTCCATTCCCAGCTTCTTCAGGTACTTGATCGCGGCAGCGAACCCTATTGCTCCCTCTATGTTCTGCGTGCCTGCCTCGAACTTCCACGGGAGCTCGTTCCATGTAGCTTCTTGGAAGTCTACCGTGCGTATCATGTCGCCGCCTCCGTGGAATGGGGCCATTCCCTCTAGTATCTCCTCGTTCCCGTACAGCACGCCAACGCCTGTAGGCCCCAGCATCTTGTGCCCCGAGAATGTGTAGAAATCGGCATCGATCTCGCTTACGTCCACCGGCATGTGCGGCACAGCCTGCGCAGCGTCCACCAGGACCGCGGCCCCGGCCTCGTGGGCCAGTTTCGTGATTGTTGCCGCGTCGTTTATCGTGCCAAGCACGTTTGATACGTGGGCGAACGCGACCATCTTCGGCTTGCTGGTCAGCTTCGACTTGTAATCCTCCATGTCTAGGAACTTTGAGCCCGAGAGCTTGACGTAATCCAGTATCGCGCCCTTCCTCTTAGCCAGCATCTGCCACGGCACTATGTTGCTGTGGTGCTCCATCTCGGTTATGAGTATGTGGTCACCCTTGTCTACATTGACGTCTCCCCAGGCGCGCGCCACCGCGTTGATCGCCTCGGTCGTGCTCCTGAAGTACACTATGCTCCTGTAGCTATCGGCGCCTATGAACTTCGCCACCTGCTCCTTCGATTTGATGTACTGGGATGTCGCTTCCTCGGCGAGCTTGTAGACGCCCCTGTGTATGTTGGCATTGTTCTTCCTGTAATGCTTGGAGACGGCGTTGATTACCTGCCTCGGCTTCTGCGAAGTGGCGGCGCTGTCCAGGTAGACGAGCGGCTTGCCGTTAGCCGTAGTGCCGAGTATCGGGAAATCCTTCCTTATCTTCTCGACATCGAGCGGCATGGCATCAGAACTTGTATCCCTCCTTCTCTATCTGGTCGGCGAGGTCCCTGCCGCCTTCCTTGACTATCTTCCCGTCGACCATAACGTGCACGAAGTTGGGCTTCATGTAGTTGAGTATGCGGCTGTAGTGCGTGATCAGCAGCAGCCCCGCTTTCGCCCTCTGCTGGTAGTCGTTCACGTTCTCCGCCACTACGCGAACGGCATCGACATCAAGCCCCGAGTCGGGCTCGTCTAGTATGGCTATCTTGGGCTTTAGCACCTGCATCTGCAGCACCTCGACCTTCTTCTTCTCCCCTCCAGAGAAGCCATAATTGAGCGAACGTCCGATTATGTCCTCCTTTATGTGCAGGCTCTTCGCATCGTTCTTCACCTCCTCCATAAACTCCTTGAACGGAAGGTTGCCCTGGAGCGACGCCTTCGCGGTGTTGAGGAAGTTGAGCAGCCCCAGTCCCTCAATCTCTATCGGGCTCTGGAAGAGCAGGAAGAGGCCGAGCTTCGCCCTCTTGTCGGTCGGCATCTTGAGTATGCTTTCGCCGTCGACGAGTATGTCGCCCTTCGTGACCTTCATCTTTGTGTGGCCCATTATCGTCCTCGAGAGCGTCGTCTTTCCGGAGCCGTTGGGCCCCATCAGCACATGGAACTCGCCCTCGTTTATGTTCAGGCTTATCCCCTTTATGACCTCCTTGTCCTCAACTTCTACGTGCAAGTCCTTTATCTCTAGTTTCATAACATTCATCTCTTCTTCGGCACTATCCACAGGTTCTGCATGCTTATCTTCGGAACCGGCGTGTGCCTGTCGTTGTCCAGTTTGTCAAGAAGTATCGATATCGCAATCTCCTTCACTATATCATTCTCTATATCGGCAAGGTATTTAGATAGGAAGCTGGCCACAAAGATCCGCTTCGCTTTCGTCTCGTCTATCCCCCTGGACATGAGATAGAAGAGCGCCTCCTTGTCAAGCGGCGCCGTCGAGGCGCTGTGCGACGCAAACGCCACGTCCTTGCAGTCTATCGACATGTCCGGCAGCGGCTGTATCCTGGCGTCGGGATCGAGCACAAGGCCACGCTCCTCCACGTTGGAGTACGAGCCGTTCGTATGCTCAGCCACTTTGGCGTAGCCCTTGAGTATGCAGAACGACTTTCCTTTCAGCACCGCCCCGGTCTTGAGCACTGCCTTGGTCTGCTGGTTCGAGTTGAGTATGAACGTGTTTATGTCGAACTTCTGCTCCGCGTTTCCGAGAACTATCTCGTTAACCAAGAGGTTGCTTCCCCTGCCCGAGGCCTCCGCGAATGTTGACGACCTTGTTAGCTTTCCCCCGTTGTATATGCCGTTCATCCTCACGACCGAGTCCTCGCCAGCAGAGACCCTGTTCAGCGCGCCCACGCCGGTCTCGAGCCCCTCGTTGTGCAGCATGTTTATCTCAACGTTGGACCTGCTGCCCGCATTTATCACGTGCAGCGTAGTGCTTGCGCATCTCGCGTCAGAAGCCGATCCAAACCATTCAAAGAGGCTGAGCCTAGAGCCGTCGCCTATGTTCGCGACCACCTGAACCGGTGCGTTTGAGCTGTCGCACAGGAAGAGGAAGTTCAGTTTCGCTTCCCTGCCTGCAGGGATGTCTATCTCAACAGAATTTTTCGACCTGCTCGACACGTATGCCCCAAGCCTCTCCTCAAAACCCGCGTTCGCGTCTTCCCTGTAGTCGTTCTGCTTCTTCCCCGATACCTTCACGAACTCGCTGCTCGATACGGTCCCCTCCTTCCCGTTGTAGAGGTCGAACCTGAGCCTCGACTCGTTGGCTATCTGCGTCCTGAGCTTCTCGAGATCGGTTCCGCCTTCCGCATCGCCCTGCGGAATCGGGAAGTTGAGCACGTACTTCTTGTAGAGCTGAGCGGTCTCGAACGGCATCTTGCTGTAGCTCGCAATAGCTTGCTCTAAAACCTTCTCCGTGCTCTCCACAGTAATCATCTATCGCTAACCTACAGAACCGGCCATGTCTAGCTTTATGAGTCTCTTGAGCTCCAGCGAGTACTCCATCGGGAGCACCTTAGTGAGATCGTTGAGGAATCCAAGTATTATCATCGCGATCGCGTCGCTCTCGGGTATGCCCCTCGACATCAGGTAGAAGACCTCGTCCTCGCTTATCTTGCCTACCTTTGCCTCGTGGCTTATCATCGCGTCGTTCCTCTGGATGTCGACGTACGGATACGTATTGGTCTTCGCTTTGTCATCCATGAGAAGCGCATCGCATGTGGTGTTGACCTTCGCGTTCTCCGCGTCTTTGCCGATGTAAACGAGTCCCCTGAATGTGGTGAGTCCGCTTCCCTTGGAGATGCTCTTCGAGACCATTCGCGATGTGGTGTTGGGCGCGAAGTGGTAGACCTTGCCCCCCGAATCCTGCGTCTGTCCCTCTCCCGCAAGCGCGATCGACAGAATCTCGCCCTTCGCGTTCTTCCCTTTCAGGTACACGGAAGGATACTTCATGTTGACCAGGCTGCCTATGTTCGCATCTATCCATTCAACGTGCGCGTTCTCCTGCACGTCGGCCCTCTGCGTGACGAGATTGTAAACGTTCTTCGCCCAGTTCTGGATCGTGACGTATCTTATGTGAGAGTTCTTGTGCGCCACCAGCTCCACAACCGCGGCGTGCAGCGCGCTTGCCGAGAATACTGGGGCTGTGCAGTTGTGCACAGCGACGCCCGCAGCCACGTAGCTCTCATCCTCTTCTACGCTGAAATTGTATACAGGCAAGTTGCTAACGCGTTCGGACGTTATCGCTTTAATCGGCACAAATGCATAATTGCCCAAGATCTTAGCGTAGGAAACAACATGGGTCCTGATCGCGAAATCTAACAGCATCTTCATGGAATAGTTTTCCTTGACTACGGTTTCAGAAGAAAAGAATTCTATGAGTCCTACAAATGCAGGTATATTGTCTCCGCCTACATAAACCACATACATCGGCTGCCTGTTACCGCTTCTTTTCGCTACGTGGATCGAGGAAAAGATGTCGAGTCTGAGCAGAATATCACGCAGTTGGGTTGCAAGGGTGGCAGATATCGTATTCATCCTGAACATGCGTTTGGCTCCCGCTGCGTATAATTTATACATGAAACTTCCGTCTCCTCTCCAGAATCCTTTAACCAGCTCCCTCTGTTTTTCCGCAGATTCATTGAGAGCCCATGTTGGCAGCTTTTTGTTCGCAGCTCCTCTTCCGAATTGCTCTGCAAAGAAAGTTGACACACTCGTGGAAGACAGCGTAACAGATATGCCGTTCTTGTATTCTTTCCCTATAAGGGGCTTCTTTCCGAAGTACTTTTCAAGTAGCGATACTAGGTCATTAATGTATTTGCCTTCGCCTTTGTTGAAAGTAAAACTAACATAATTGCTATGGCCGTCTTTTCCAAGTATGCTTCCTTCTGATAGGTAGTACCCTACCAGCCTGAAGAAGTCCTTGTCGGTTTTTAGGTTTAGCATCTCAATCCGATCATGCCATCGCGATCTGCGTTTGATTTCAAATGTCAGTACCTCGTTGCTGGTCACCTTCCTGTCTATTGGGATTGCCAGGTAGTCTCCCTTTGCTAGCTCCTTAGCAGCTATCCACGAAGGTGAAAACTCTGTGTTGCTGTATTCTGCTCTTCGCTTCCTGACTGCAAGGAGCGGATGCTCCTCAGTTACCCTTATCTGTTGAGTTGTATCCCCGTAATAGTCGATAGTGAAAAGCTCTCCATCATACGGTCTTGTTTGCGTGTGGTAGACCCTTCTGTAATCGCCTTTATGAGTTTCTACAGACTCTCCAACGGCAATTCTTTCAATGGTTTTGTAACCCTCTCTGGTTTTTACTTTGGTACCTTCTACAAAACAGCCCTCTATGTATGTAACGTCCGCGCCTTCATCGGCAATGATGAGCGTCCTTTCGAATTGGCCAGATTTCTCCGCATTTATCCTGAAGTAGGCGTTGAGTGGCATCGGGACCTTGACGCCCTTTGGCACGTATATGACCGAGCCGCCCGACCAGACCGCTGAGTTCAATGCGGCGAACTTGTTGTCGGTGGGGGGGATGACCGTGCCGAAGAACTTCTTCAGCAGTTCGGGATACTTCTTCACAGCGGTATCGGTGTCCGTGAATATCACCCCGAGCTTCTCCAGTTCCTCGTTCACGTGCGAGTACACAACTCCGGAATCGAACTGCGCTTCCGCACCGGCAAAGAACTTCCTCTCGGCTTCCGGCACTCCCAGCTTGTCGAACGTCTTCTTTATCTCATCCGGCACGTCCTCCCATTTTGTGCCCTCCTTGCTCTTCAATCGCTTGTAGTAATAGATGTCATTGTAGTCTATCTTGCTCAGGTCCGCGCCCCACTTTGGAGTCGGCTTGCTCAGGAACATCTTATATCCGAGCAGCCTCTTCTCGAGCATCCACTCTGGCTCGTTCTTCAGCGCCGATATCTTCCTCACCACCTCCTCCGAGAGCCCCTTCTCGAAGTCTACGTAGTCTGCCTTGGTGTAGAATCCGTAGCGCTGCTTGTAGTCTTCTTGCGCTAGTATATCTTGTACGTTCACTGCCATGATAAACACAATGTTATGCGCTGAGCTGTGCAGGGGCCTTTTCCTGTATCGCGTGCGAGAATGCGCAGACAATTCCGTTGGACACGCTGCATATGGTGCAGATGCAGACGTTCACATACTCTTCTTTGCCCTCTGCTATGAGCCTAACGTATTCGTCGATGAGCCCGCGCTTGTCCTGTATCTTCGCCTCTATCTCTGCGACCTTGCTCTTCAGGCTGTCCGAGTACTTCTCCGTTATGTACTTGCTTATCGCGGCCTGCGCCACTCCCAAATATTCAGCAACATCCGTCTCCTTCATCTTGTGCTGCAGCACCAGAGCCCTGGCTATTATTGACTTCGCTGCAGGCACCGTCTCCTCGGAAATCGTCTCGTATTTGCTTGGCAAGTTTTCCCCTATAACTCAGTTATAACTAATAGGCACTTATATGTTTATATACCTAATTTTTGGCAGGAGGATCTTATGCTAGACAAGAAGGCAATAGCCATGATCGAAGAGAAGAACTTCGCGTTCCTCGCCACGGTCTCTAAGGACGGCTCGCCGCAGCTCACGCCCACGTGGGTCGACACCGACGGCAAACGCCTGCTGATAAACACCGCGATGGGAAGGGCCAAGCAGAGGAACACTGCGAGGGACAGCAGAGTTGCGGTTGTCGTTCCTGACAGCAAGAACATGTACAGCTACCTGTATGTCAAAGGCAGGGTTGTCGAGCAGAGGAAGGAAGGCGCAACCGAGCACATAGACAAGCTGGCGAAGAAGTATCTGGGCAAGGAAGAGTATCCGTGGAAGGACCCGAAGGAGACGAGGGTCATGCTGGTGATAGAGCCGGAGAAGGTGATATCCCAATGATAAGGTTCACCAAGAAGGAGGAGGCGTTTCTCGGCGGGCAGGACGTCGCAAGGATCGCTACGGTGTCTCCGAGGGGATGGCCGCAGGTGACCCCCGTGGTGCACCTCTACCACGACGGCAGGATCTACTTCATAACGGACTACGGCACAAGGAAGTACAAGAACATAGTCAAGAACAAGAAGGTGGGGGCCGCGATCGATGTCTACTCCAGGCAGCCGTCGAGCGTGATAGTGCAGGGCACCGCAGAGATACTCGAGCGCGGGGAAGAGTTCGCGAGAATCGAGAAGCTGTTCGAGGAGAGGCACAGGTACTACAAGGCCAACCCGGTAAAGGAGGGCGATGCGCCGATGATAAAGATAACTCCTGTGAAGAAGTTTAGCTCTTTCTGATTTCCACAGACATCTCCGTGTCGGGCACCTTCTCCGAGCCCTTCCCGGATGTTATCTGCTTTATGTTCATGGCGCCCTTCACGTCATCGGCGAGCTCTCCAAGGTCGTCGCTTACCACGAGCTCCCGGAGCTCGGCGTTGAGCGCCATCTTGTTGTTGTGCTTCCACTGCCTCACGTACTCGATTACCTTCTGCGCCCTGTCTCCCTCCTTCAGGATCTTCTCCTCCACCAGTCTCTTGTCGAATTCTGGCCACTCTGATACGTGAACCGATACCGCACTGTCAAGCCTTCCCTTGAAGAGGTTCTGGTATATCTCCTCAGTTACGAAAGGCATGAATGGAGCCATCATCTTCAGCACGAGCAGGAAGACGCGCCCCAGGGTCGCGTTCGCCGATGCGTCCTTACCGTATATCCTGTACTTCACGAACTCCAGGTAGTTGTCGCTGAAGAACCAGAAGAACTCCTCCGCGGCGCGCTTCGCGCCCGCATAGTTGAAGTCTTCAAACATGTCTGTCGCTTCCTCGAGCGTACGCATCGATCTCGCGGTTATCCACCTGTCTATCTCCTTCGGCTCTCCCTTGAAATCCTTGCAGTTCTGCTCTATGAACCTGGCCACGTTCCACAGCTTGTTCACGAGCCTCTGCGCGCTTATCATGTCCTTCTCCTGGAACGATGCCTCCTCGCCAAGGTTCGAAGACGCAGCCCAGTACCTTATCGAGTCTGCGCCGTACTTGTCGAGCGTTCCGACAGCGTCTATGATGTTGCCGAGCGACTTGTGCATCGGCTTGCCCTGCGGGTCCAGCCCGTGGCCGTTTATCATCGCGTCTGCCCACGGCAGCTTCTTGGTGTGCAGATATGACTTGACTATGGTCGTGAAGAGCCAGAACGTTATTATATCGTGTCCCTGAGTCCTCAGGCTCATCGGGTAGACCTTGTCCATGTACTTCTTGTCTGTTGCCCAGTGAGCGTTTATCAGCGGCGTGAGCGATGACGTCGCCCATGTGTCGAGCACGTCCGGTTCCGGGATGAACTCCGTGGACCCGCACTTCTCGCAGCCTCCCTTCGGCTTGTCTGCCAACGGGTTGACAGGGAGCTGGCTCCTGTCCGCGAGCTTGACCTCGCTGCAGTTCTTGCAGTACCACACCGGGAAAGGTATGCCGAAGAACCTCTGCCTGCTTATTCCCCAGTCCCACTGCAGTCCCTGAACCCAGTTGTCGTAGCGGTGGCGCATGTACTCTGGATGCCACTTCAGCTGGTTGCCCAGCTTTAGAAGCTCGTCCTTGAGGTCCAGGTACTTTATGTACCACTGCTCCTTGACTATGAACTCTATCTCGTGCTTGCATCTCTCGTGTATCTTGGTGTCGTGGTCTATCTCCTGCTCCTTGGTGACAAAGCCGCCTTTCTTCAGCTCCTCGATTATCTTCTGCCTTGCTTCCTTTGGCTTCATGCCCTTGTAGCCCTCTGTTGTCATCCTGCCCGAGTCGTCTATCGCTATGCGAAGGTCGAGGTTGTATGCCTTGTACCACTCTATGTCAGTCTGGTCTCCGAACGTGCAGCACATCACCATGCCCGTACCCTTCTCCGGGTCAACTCTCTGGTCCGCGATTATCTTTACCTCGTTCCCGAAGAGCGGTACCTTCACCGTCTTCCCGACGAGCTTGGCGCGCTTCTTGTCCTCTGGGCTCACCATTATCGCGACTATCGCCGGCAGCAGTTCGGGTCTCGTTGTGGCAATCTCAACATCCTTGTCGAACCTTATGTATACGAACTTCGTCTTCTCGCTCTTGTCCTCAAGCTCCATCTGCGATACGGCCGTCTTGTCCTTCGGGCACCAGAGCGTCGGCGTCTCCTTCCTGTACGCACGCCCCATCTTGTACAGCTCGATGAACGAGAGCTGCGATGCTATCCTGACGTCCTTGCTCATCGTTGTATAGAGCAGCGACCAGTCCACCGATAGCGCGAGCGAGTGGAACACGTTCTTGTACTCCTCCTCGTACTTCTCCTTCGTCTTCTCCACGAGCTCTGTGAACTTCTCCCTGCCGAGCTTTTCGGCCACTACATTGTGCTCCTTCTCCACCAGTATCTCCGTCGGGAGTCCGTTGTTGTCCAGGCCTACGGGGTAGAAGATGTTGAAGCCGCGCATGCGCTTGTATCTCACCATCGAGTCGTGCTGCGCCAGGCCGAAGAGATGGCCGATGTGCAGCTTGCCCGAAATCGTGGGCGGCGGCGTGTCTATCGCATATACCGGCTTCTTGCTCTTCTCGTCAAAAGCGTACACCTTCTCCTTCTTCCAGAGCTCGGCTATGCGCTTCTCCGCCTCTTTGTGGTCGTATTTGCCGAGCATCGAATAGCCTATTACTCGCAATCTTATAAGCCTTAAAGTTACATTAAGCGCATGAAAGAAGAAGGATGCGTGTTCTGCAGCATCGCGGCCGGGAGGCTGCCATCGCACAAGGTGTACGAAGACGGCGAGCACGTCGCGTTCCTGGACATCTACCCCGTGGCTAGGGGCCAGACCCTCGTTGTGCCAAAGAAGCACACTGGCAGCAAGTTCTATGAAACTGACGATAAGGAACTGACCGGATTGGTGATTGCGGCGAAGAAGGTCGCGAACATGCTGGTCAAGAAGCTTCCAGCGAAGCACGTGAGCATGGTGTTCGAAGGTCTTGACGTCAACCATCTGCACGCGAAACTGTATCCGGACCGCGGGATCATGCATCTGGGCGAGCGGGCATCTGACAGCGAGCTGGCCGAGATAGCCAAGCGTATATCTGAATAGAGATTTCATGCAAGCCAATCAAAGGAGATTCAGGCGCGTAGTGGAGGATTTTGTCTGCTTCAACTGCGGCACAGAGGTGAGGGGCAGCGGCTATACCGATCACTGCCCCAACTGCCTTTGGAGCCTGCACGTGGACAACAACCCCGGAGACAGGGCGTCGAGGTGCAAGGGCAGAATGGAACCCATCGGCGCCATTTATAGCGCGTCCGAATACACCATCGACTACGTCTGCCAGAAGTGCGGTACAAAGAAGAGGTTCAAGGCGTCTAGCGCAGACAGCAGGGAGGTGCTTGCGTCGCTGATCAAGATCGCAATGTAGCCTACTTCTTTGCGTAGGTCTTCGCGATCTTCAGTGCAATCGCTGACAGCTCGCTCTTCATGAGCAGCTCGTCCTCCACCCTGCTTACAACCACAAGATCGACGCCGTAGGTTGTCGTTTCGATGTCGTTTATCCAGACCTCGGCATCGCGCTGCAGCTTGTCGCTGAGCTTCTTGTGCCTTGCGATCTCGCGGAGCATGCGCGTTTTGAGCCAAGAGCCCGCGGCGCCAGACTGGCGTGGGCTTAAAATAGCAATCATGGCAGATATAATCATGCACACGCTGGAACTCGAGGGCATTGACTCCGGCTACAACGGGAAAGCGGTGCTACACAACATAAGCTTCACCGCCAAGGAGTCATCCATCTATGTAGTGCTGGGGCCCAACGGCGCTGGCAAAACCACGCTCTTCAGGACTATTGCAGGCATACTAGAGCCGATGGCCGGCAAGGTGCTCCTCGATGGCGAGGAGATAGAGAAGTCGAGGGAACGCAGGAGCGACATAAACTACCTCTCGCACTACAACGCGCTGCCCGAAGAGATGAGCGTTTACAATGCGCTAAAGTTCTATTCAGATATAGAGGGAGGGGACCCAGAGAAGGTGATAAGCCTGCTCAACCTTGGCGAGCTCCGGAACAAAAAGGTGTCAGATCTCTCCCAGGGTCAGAAGAAGAGAGTCTCGATCGCAAAGGTCTTCTTGAGGGAGAGGGACCTGTACCTGCTGGACGAGCCGACAGCCAATCTGGATCCCGGCCTCTCCAAGGAGATAAGAGACATCATCCTGAAGCTGAGCAAGGACAAGCTCGTGCTGTACTCGTCGCACAACCTCTACGAGGCTACAGACATAGGCAAGAACCTGATACTGGTAAGGGACGGGAAGCTTGCGCTTTTTGACAAGATATCAAACGTGAGATCCAAGAGCTACAGGGTCGGGATAAAGGCGTCGAAGGACGTGACAAAGATCGTTGACGCGAAGAAGGAAGGAGACTACTATGTGCTCAACGTGTCAAAGCCCGAGGATGCGGGCATCGCGCTGAGGAAGATCGTAGAGAGGGGGGTGCTTGTGACAGAGATGCGGGAACTGGACAACCCCCTGCAGGAGCTGTTCGGGAATGGAGACGAGTAGGCGGATCGATGAGCAGCCAAACGTTTAGTACGGCCAAAAGGGCGATGGGGCTGAGCAAGACCTACCTGGCAATCGCAATCCTCGTGTCAGTCCTCGCCCTCTCGGTGTGGAACTATCCCCTTTACATAGGCGGCGGAGCTTCAAACAACACCACCGCCACCGTGTCCAATTCGTCGAGCAAGGGGATCGGGGCCCTCGCAGGCGCGAACATTAGCTCCTCGCTCAAGCTGTTCTCGGCGCCGTTCTACATGTTTCCGATGCTGATGCTTGCCACCCCGATAATAATCCTGTTCGTGTATGACAAGAACACAGGCGTGCTCGAGTACCTTCTCTCCATAGGCCTGACCGTGCAGGACGTATACATGCGCTACCTCAAGGCTGCGATGATGCTGTCCGCGATACTCATGGTGATATTTGCCATCGCAGACGGGGTTCTCTTCTATCTGGTGCAGGGAGCGGCGGGGGTCGCTGCAATAGTTCCGACGCTTGCGCTTGCAGCAGCATTGGGGTTCTCCGCGGTAGCCATAACGATAATGCTGATGATGACCTTCAGCAGCCTGCAGAAGACCAGGGTCGGGAGCAACCAGCCGCTCGCCATCATTGTAGGGGTCGCGTGCGCGGTCCCCGGTTTCCTGATACCCTTCGCATTCACCTATGCAACAGCGCTGATCGTAGAGGCGGTAGAGGCGATGCTATTGGCTATATTCGCGATCGTTATCCTGCTCTACTCGGAAAGGCTCATCAAAAGGGAGAAGCTTCTTCCTTAGGCCCGCGGACAACGAGTTTCCAGCAAGCATCGGAACTTTTAATATCCTTTCAACGTGTAAAAGAAAACTGAGTTTATGATTTTTGCTAGCGTGCCCCCGTGGCTTAACCTGCTTGCCTACGCGTACATCATAAGCTCTGCGCTGTGTGCGCTGTACATAGCCTTCGATGTCTTTGCCAGGGGCAACAGGCAGATGATGCCGATAATGGACTACGTGTGGCCGATAACCGCGATGTACCTCAACGCCTTTGGCCTCTGGGCGTATCTCGACATGGGCAGGCCCGATTCCATGCAGATGAAGGGCATGAAGATGACCCAGGAGCACATGCGGCATATGGCCCACATGCATACGGAGAAGCCGTTCTGGAAGAGCATCTTCGTCTCTGCGACCCACTGCGGCGCGGGTTGCGAGATAGGGGATTTCATAGGCGAGTGGGCCGTCTTCCTGTTCGTTCCTGTGCTTTTCGGGTCGCTGCTCTACACAGAGTATGCGGTTGATTTCATACTCGCCTACGCGCTCGGGATCTTCTTCCAGTACGTGCCCATCAGACTGGCCGGGCCCTCGCTCTCACGCCGCACGGCGCTGGGCCACGCAATAAAGGCCGACAGCCTCTCGCTGCTCGCATTCGAAGTGGGCCTCTTCGGCTGGATGGCGCTCTTCAACCTCGCGCTGTTCGCCCCCGGCGTCATAAACCCAAGCATGGCCGTTTACTGGTTCATGATGCAGATAGGAATGCTTCTAGGGCATTTCACCAGCTACCCTGCAAACTGGCTGCTTGTGAAGTGGGGGATAAAGTCCGGAATGTAAGAGCCGCTCTAGGAGAATTCATGTCTCACGCCGCGCCCGCGGAAGCGGCGTCCGCCTCCCCTGCCACCGAATCTCCCGTGCCCTGAAGAGTGCCTCTCCCTTATGGGGAGGTCGATGTTCTCGAACGGAGCAGTGTTGAGGTTTATCCTGGTCATCCTGATGTGCGCCGTGTGTTCTATGTCCTGCAGCGCCACCCTCTGTTCAGTATCGGCTATCGTGATCGCCTTCCCCTCCTTTCCCATCCTTGCGCTCCTCCCCACGCGGTGTATGTACACCTTCGGGTCGTCGGGAGCGTCGAAGTTTATTATGTCGGTAACGTCGGCTATGTCGAGACCCCTCGAGGCTATGTTGGTGGCTATGAGGAATTGGGCCCCGTTCCTGAAGCTGCCGAGCGACCTTTCCCTTGCGGACTGTGTCAGCCCGCCGTGCATCAGTATGGTGTTGTAGCCCTGGCTGCCCAGTACCCTGTTGACAGCATTCGCCTCAAACTTAGTCCTAGTGAAGATTATCGCCTTCTTCGGCGGGTGCTCCTTGATGTACGCGAGAAGGCCAGCGAACTTGAGCCTACGTGGAACCATCGCGTACTCGTGCTTTATTGTTGTGACCACCGGTTCCTCTTCAGGGCCGGCGCTTATCCTGCCGCTGTCCTCTGAGTACTTCTCAGCTATCCGCACCACCTCCTTCGGCACAGTTGCCGAGAAGAGCATCATCTGCCTGTTGTGCGGCATCCTGCCTATTATCCTCTCCACGTCTGTGATGAATCCCATGTCGAGCATGACATCGGCTTCGTCGAGTACCAGATACCTGACCATATCGGTCTTCAGCGCTCCCCTGCTCATCAGGTCGAGGATTCTGCCCGGAGTGCCAACGAGTATGTTGACCCCGTGGCGTAGGGCACCCATCTGTGCGTTTATCGATGCGCCGCCGTAAACGACAACCGTGCTGATTCCTAGCGGCCCGCCTACATCCCTGGAGAACTTGGCTATCTGCTGAGCCAGTTCCCTGGTGGGCGCAAGTATCACGGCCTCCATCTCCCGCGTGCGGCCGATTCTCTGCATTATCGGAACTAGGAACGCCGCGGTCTTGCCGGTTCCCGTCTTCGCCCTCACCACGAGGTTCCTGCCCTTCATCAGTTCCGGTATCGCCTTCTCCTGCACCTCCGTGGCCGTAACGAACCCAATTCTTTTCAAGGATTCAGCCAGCTCTGGCCTCAAGTTCATCTCTCTGAATTCTGTCAACTTCACACCGAAAATAAGGAAAAATAGAATTTTTCTCAATTATTTTACATATTCATTTGGGCGCGGTGGTATATAACACTTGGCATTTGCCCTTTTTTAAAGCATCAGCCCCAGGAGTCCTCCGCGCTTTGAGTGAGGAGCCCTTACTATAGCAAATGCTAGCGTTTGATAGCAAAGGCATTAGTCGTATGCTTTTCCTCTGTGTTCAAACCTTAACAATATAAGCTCATTCTCCACTACTGAATAAATGAGCCTGTATGGGTTTATTCTGACGGTTCTCTCGCCTTTCAATCCGTATCTCTGCGGTTTACCGATCTCAGGATTTTCTAGTATTCTTTTAACTTCGCCGTCTATCCTGCCTTTTATGCTTTTATCTTTAATCTTTCTCACATCTTTTTCGAATTTCTCGGTAGGGATTACCTTTGCTATGCCTACCATTTGGCCAGCTCTTTAGAAAAAGCACCAGCAGAGAGGACTTTATACCTTCCTTCCTCTATGTCTTTCCAGGCCTCCTCTACCAGTCTGATTGTCTTCAAATCTTCAGGATTTATTTTCGTGCTTATTTTTTTCATGACAATCACTCCCTTCTCTGAGGAAATCAAGAAAAGACTGCCTTCTTTTATATTAAGGCGTTTTCTCATTTTCGTTGGTATTACTATCTGCCCTTTTGAACTAGCCCTGGTCAACTGGATAGTTTCAGTTTTCATAATAGTAAGATGGTCTTACTTATATAAAAACCTTTCTCTAAAACCACGTTGGCGCTCCCCACTCGATTTTCTACCAGCCCCAGGCGGCGTTATCTGCCACAATAATAAGCCCCGAGATAAATGGCGAAGTAAAATCAGCTCCTTGTATGCCGGATTACAGCGGCGCTACGAAAGAGTACATTTATAATCTCAAACCTGTTCTAAGCCCTTTCATCCTTCTCTCTCTTGCTTCTTGCTCAGCGAGGAATGAGTTTATACTATTCTCAAATTCTTCGTGGGTATAAAGGCGTAAGAACCTGAGTGCCTGTTCGGCTTCGGAAGGCACATACTCATCCATTTGCTGACAAACCGTTTATAGACGAGTTTGCATTTAAATAGTTTTGGTTTGCAATAAGCCCATGTCAAACCCACCTGCGATGGCCACTACAAAGATGAGCATAGCAAAATTCGCTATAATCTCGATTATAGGGATGATTGTACAGTATCTCATCATCTTTGGGGGATTGGCAGCAGCCTTGCTGGCTGTAGGCGGGACTGGCGCCATAGGGCTCGCGGTTCTGGTAGGAATCACCATGATACCAATCTACGCCATATTGGTAATAATCCTATTCGGAATCAGCTTCTTCGGGTTCAAGAAGAACCCCGATAACGACCTATATAGGTCTCTTGTGGTGTTTTTTGCCCCAGCGCTGCTCTCAATTCTTGGAATAATTGCCACTTATTTTGTTTTGAAGGGAAGACAGGCACTATAGCATCCTGCTCAAGTCCTTCGTAAGAATCTACACCCAAAGGTTCAAATCCCCGCAGAATTCAACGTTAGCCCCAGGAGGTTGGCTACGGTAAGATATCGGACCCTTAACATCTTTATGCCGAAGCGTTTATCCAGGTTAGCATACCGCATCTTTTACGTGAAGACGTAGCCTGGCTATTACCCCATTCGCATCTTGATGTAATCGTATATCTGTTGTGCGTCATCCTTGCTAAGACTATCAAACCCGATTGTGTTTAGATCGCCAAAAAGTCGCTTGGCGAAAGGCGTTTTCGACACTATAATTATAGTCGAAGAGTTTAAGGGCCACAACTTTAATTTGACATCTGCTATCTGACCATATTCGATTATTCTGATGTCATTTGCAGCCAGCATAATGATTTCCTGAATTACTCGCTTGTCCGTAACAAAATTTGTTACAGAAGCACCTCTGACATATGGAGAATAAGCAAATTTTACCTCCTCCTCAGGCAATATCAATTTTTTCTCTTTTGCATACGCTATCAGTTCCTGAGTTTTTTTCTGATCAACCATGTTCCCTACTTATGTAGCACAATTTAAAAGCATTTTTAAACATATCCTTGCATGCTTGCTTCAACAAACAAACCAGATAGCAGGCCAGGTGCGGTTATAAGCCTGGGTGGTGTTTTCAACCTGATATGGCCCGCACTCATTTACACAATTGCGGAAATCTCGCATAACGCTACAGTTGTTGCACACTGGTACTGTGTTTACGGGGAGGTGGTCTCGACGCCCTTCGGATGTACTGGCGTATCTTTTGCAGGAAATACAGAACCGATAGTGGTATCGCTTTTTCTATCCGGAATGATTCTGTTTTTTATAGGGGCATACGCAAGCAGATATCAGAAGAAGTTTCTGTATGCAGCTTCAGTGTTAATATCTGCATTAGTACTGCCTATTCTTCTAGTTTATTCAGCTAACCTTATTTCAGTCATTGGGTCAGTTGTCGCACTGCTAGGAGGCGGTTGGGGCATCTTGATTCAAAAGCAGGCTTTCAATGGCA
>JAKASF010000032.1 GCA_021828295.1 Microcaldota archaeon | reverse complement strand
CCCGGATTCTCTTTGAGCTCTTTCTGAAGGTTCTCCAGGCTCTCCCACCTGTAGGCCATCGCCTCTTCAAGATCGGGCTTCGACTCCTCGTCATATGTGCCGAAGAAGACATGGTCGTACTCGTGCTCTGTCAGTCCGTTGCCAACATCAGCGCGATACGTGAACACAAATGCCTCGTTCAGTTCGCAGTCGAACCCCATCTCCTCCTTCAGCCTGCGGTGCGCCGCGTGCTCGGGGCTCTCGCCCGGATAGGGATGGGAGCAGCACGTGTTCGACCATCTTCCCTGCGTGTGGTACTTGCCCATCGCCCGCTGCTGCAGCAGCGTCTCGCCACCGCCGTTGAACACCATCACGGAGAGCGCCCTGTGCAGCTTTGCGCCGTTCCGATGCGCCGCAAGCTTGTCCTCTAGGCCTATCTCCCTGTCAGATTCGTCTACGAGTATGACCTTCTGGTTGTCGTTGCCCGACATGCAGAAGAATAGGGTTTCATCAACATTTAAATATTCCTGAATAGATAGACAATCGCTTGTCCTGATACTTATGAGGATACTGCTGCAGTTCCCAGAGGGGCTGAAACAAGAAGCGTTGAAGCATGCGAAGAAGCTCGAGGCCGAGGGCAACGAGGTCATCGTCTCAGCCTCTCCCACATTCGGCGCGTGCGACCTTGCGATAGACGAGGCGAAGAAGGTCGGTGCCGAGAAGCTCGTGCACTTCGGCCACGCCGAGTTCCATCATGTCGATTTCAACGTCGAGTACGTGCCATATGCGGTAGACGCTCCGCTCTCCATGCTCGGCTCGTCGCTGCCAGAGCTCGACGGCTTCAGCAGCATCTGCCTCATGACCACGATACAGCACGTGCACCAGCTAGACAAGATCAGGGAGTTCTACGAGTCAAACGGGAAGCGCGTGGTGCTCAACAGGCCCAACGGCTTCGCGAAGGTCAACGGTCAGCTGCTCGGCTGCGACGCCGGCAACGTCTCGACGCTCGACCGGGAGGTAGACGCATTCGTCTATTTCGGCGGCGGTCTCTTCCACCCGATCGGAGCGCTTCTGCTGACCACGAAGCCTTTCATCCGTGTAGACCCGTTCGAGAACAGGGTAGAGCGCATCGACCAGCTGCGCGAGACCTACAGGAAGAGGAGCAGGGGCCGGGTTCTGACCTCGCTCCAGGCTAGGAACTTCGGCATACTGGTGAGCACGAAGAATGGGCAGTACAACCTGAACCTTGCGATGCTGCTGAAGAGGAAGGTCGAGGGCAACGGCGGAAACGCCGCGATACTGGTCTCGAACACTTTCGACTACGAGTCGATAAGCAACATGCTCGAGTTCGACGCCTTCGTAAGCACCGCCTGCCCTAGGATAGCTACAGAGGACACGGACCGGCTGAGGAAGCCGCTCCTCAGCGCCAACGAGCTAGTCGAGGTGCTGAAGATGCAGCAGGAGGCAAGCCTGCGCTCGCGCTGACGCCGAATAAGGGGGCAAGCGCCCCTCAAAAAGAAAGAGCTCCTTCTAAGATACCTTCGCGGTCACTGTCGCGAACTTGACCGTAAGCGCGGGGTTGCTGCTGCTCGGCACTCCGCTGCTGAGCGTGTAGTTCAGCCATACGGATCCGCTGAACGATGTTCCTATGGCGCTGCTTCCCAGCGCAGTGCCCGTTGTCCCGTAGCACGGAAGAGAGCTGATCGCAAGCGTCTGGCCTGAAGTCATCGACGTAGATGTCGCGGCTCCCTGAGAGGCGCCCATGCCGTTCGTGGTGTCAACACCTGTGCTGCTAACGAGCGTTATCGAGTTAGCCGTCGAGCCCGTGTTTGGCAGGCCCGTGGTGAGCGATGCGGCTGCGCATCCCAATGCTATGTTGTAGAACGTTGAGCCGGTGCTCTGTCCAAGCGTGAACGAGAGGGTGCCAGAGGTTCCAAGCACTATGTTGTTGCATAGGTAGCCTGGGCCCGCCACGCACGACGTTCCCAGAAGCGCCCCGCTGCTGAATACTCCCAGCGAGAACAGCGCGCCCAGGACGACCGCTATGATCAGAATCGCCCAACCGTAGGTCATGAGATACTCCATGGCCGACTGCGCTTTTCGAACACGATGCATTGCCTTCATAACTCTCATCGCCTTAACTACTCTAGATGTAACTATTTAAACCTTATTGCCTCCGCGAGAGCGGAGGCAGAATAGGTCTATGCTACCTTTGCCGTTAGCGTCGCTATCTTGACAGTGAGCCAGTTGCCTGTTCCAGTCCCTGCGCTGGTCGTGGTGTAGTTCATCCAGATGGACCCGCTGAACGAGGTTCCTAGCGGAGCCGATGACGATGTGAGCGCGGAGCCCGTTGTGCCGAAGCACTTCAGCTTGCTCACCGCTTCCGTCTGCCCGCTTACCAGGCTGAGCGCGTTGTAAGAGCCTGCCGTGTTAGAGCCAGCATACCATAGGCCGTTTGAGGCTAGTACGTTTGTAGCGACTCCCGCGAGTGTAGCGCTTCCTCCGCCGCTGTCTATCTCAATCAGGGCGTTGCCCGGGTTTGGAAGACCGCTGGACGTTGAAGTAGCTGCGCATCCGAAGCCGACGTTGTATATCGTCGAGCCCGTGCTCTGTCCGAACGTGAACGAGAGGTTGCCGTTGCTGTTCAGCACCATGTTCTGGCACTGGTAGCCAGCGCCAGCGATGCACGACGTTCCCAGAAGCGCCCCGCTGCTGAATACTCCCAGCGAGAACAGCGCGCCCAGGACCACCGCTATGATCAGTATCGCCCAACCGTAGGTCATGAGATACTCCATGGCCGACTGTGCCTTCACAAACCTTCTGTTGTTGTTCATCATACCAACCTGAATTCAAAAGCTATACTATTGTAACTAATTTAAACTTATGCGCTGGCTCTGGCGAGGAGCTCGGCGGCTCCCTCAAGTTGTATTCGCGCAGCATCCTGCTTCCTCCTGAATTCGGGAACGAGCGAGTCCGCGAAGCGCATGCCGCGCGTTGAATCGTAAATGCCTTTCATGAAGCCGTAGTATGTGTCTGCGGATCTCATGTTCCTGCTGCGGACAGCGTCGGTGATCTCGCGCTTCAGTTCTCCGGTCAGGTCCATTATGCCGAGCAGGTACGGTACCTCGCCCGCGTGCAGCTCTGCCGCAGATGCGAGCCTGTGCTCCCTTATTATTATGTAGAATGTGCTTGCTTCCACGTACTCCTGGTGGGCCTGTGTCGAGAAGTACTCAAAACCCTTCTCTGCGCGCCGCAGCATCTTCTCCAGCGATGCGAGCCGCTTCATGCTTGCCTGCGCCTCCCGCATCCTTCCGGCGTGCATCTGCGTTATCGTCTTGCCTGCCAGCCTTATCACGTCCCTTGACAGCTCCTGCACCCTGTCCTTGGCCTTCTGCTGCGCTACCAACGTCTTCTCTATCCTGTCTATGCCAGGTATGCCGCGCATGCCATCGTTCACTCATTCATTTCTAGCGAAGTGAAATAAATACTGCTGTGCATACCCGGCGTAGGCGCCCCACCTCTCCTCGGCGAACTCGTGCAGTCTCCTTGTGCTCTGGCTTCTGCCGTTGAAGTACGCACGCTCCACCACGCGCTTTATCCAGGTGTCTATGGGGAAAGACTCGAGCCTGCCGTAGCCGAAGAGGAGTATGCAGTCTGCTACCTTGTCCCCGACCCCGTCAAGCGTCATCAGCTCCTCTTTCGCGTCAGCGTAGCCCATCCTCTCGAGTTTCGAGAGGTCGAACGCGCCGCTGCACTCTCGCGCAACAGCGCGTATGTACCTGGCCCGGAATCCAGCGCCGTGGCGCATGAGGTCCTCTGTGCTTATTTCGGCCAGCGACTCCGGGGTCGGGAAGCTCCTGAAACTCAGCAGAGCCGCGCCCGCAGAGAAGGCGTGCAGATCGG
>JAKASF010000031.1 GCA_021828295.1 Microcaldota archaeon | reverse complement strand
TGTATGCCACTCTGCTCCCTGTCTCTCCGTCCATTGACGAGCCTGTGCACGTCGGCTAAATAGGGCCCCTGCCAATAGCTGCCCACCATGGAGGAACCGAAACGGATCAGCAGGGGCTCACGTCTGCCCGAGTTCTACAAGCGCAGCGTAGAGGAGAGGCTCGAGGCCGTTTCTGAGATAAGGAAGCTGGGCGCCGAGAGCATAGAGGCGCTGAGACGGGGCGGAGGGCTCAGCATTGAGGGCGCGAATGCTGCCATAGAGAACGTGGTCAGCACGATAAGCTATCCGCTCGGGATAGCGACCAACTTCAGGATCAACGACAGGGACGTGCTGGTGCCGATGGCCACCGAGGAGCCCTCGGTCATCGCTGCGGCATCGAAGGCTGCTAAGGACGCGAGGCCTGGCGGCGGTTTCCATTCGAAGGCGGGTGCGGTGTGGTGGGGCACTGGTGAGATACACCTTGACAGGATTGCTGATGTGGCCGAGGCGCAGAAGAGGCTGACTGAGCACCAGGGAGAGCTGATCGAAGAGTGCAGGGAGATAATGCGCAAGAACAGCCGTACGACGGTAAGCCGGGGAGGCGACGTCAGGGGCATAGAGGCAACGGCCCTCAAGACCAGGGAAGGCGAGAAGCTCCTGGTCAAGGTCTTCGTCGACACAGTAGACTCGATGGGCGCCAACACGATCAACACGATACTCGAGGGCATAGGCCCGCGCATAGCGGAGATAACCTCGGGCAGGCTGCTCCTTCCTATAGTGTCCAACCTTGACGACTTCAAGATAGTGACGGCATCGGTAAGGATAGGCAGGGACGTTGCCGGCGGGGAGGAGATGGTAGACAAGATAGTAAGCGCTGCGGCGAGCGCAGAGGCTGACCCGTATCGCGCAGCTACGCACAACAAGGGCATACTCAACGGGGTCATTGCAGTCGCCACTGCTACGATGCAGGATGCGCGCGCTATAGAGGCCGGGGCGCACGCCCATGCGGCCATGCAGTTCCGAAACATAGCCAACGATGGGTACAAGCCCTCAAGGTACACGACGCTCTCCACTTGGAGCAGGGACGAGAACGGGGATCTGGTTGGCACGCTCGAGATGCCGATGCCGGTCGCCAGGATCGGCGGCGCGACCAGGCATCCGGTTGCGCAGGCCTGCTTCGAGATAATGGACGTGCACACTGCGCCTGAGCTCGCGGAGATAATGGGCGCCGTTGGCCTTGCGCAGAACTACGCAGCGCTGAGGGCCATAGCCTATGAGGGCATACAGAAAGGGCACATGAGGCTTGCCAAAAGGGGTCACTGATAGGCGGAAACTCTTTCTGCGTCCTGCAGCGCCCTGCCGCGCATCCTCTTCCTTATCTCCTCCCTCCTCTTCGCCTCCTCCTGTATCCGCTTTAGCCGCTCCCTCAGCTTCTCGTCGTCCATCTTCTCGACGTCGCTGTACATGCCCTCCCAGAACGGAACGCCATCGACGTCCTTCGTGTTCTCCTGCTGCAGCTGGTCGTAGAGCAGGCTGAGCTCCTCGGGAGTCAGTTCGACGCCTGTCCTCTTCTTTATCTTGTCCTTGGTCTTGCTCTTGACGCCCTCCTTGGCGTCGTTGGCCCACTTTCCCAGTTCCTCGTTGCTCATGCCGTTCATCCGCCTGTTGAACTCGGATGCGTTGTGCGACTGCCAAAGCGCCTCGCAGAGGTAGCTGACCTCGTCGTGGCTCATGCGTATGCCAGTGCGTTCTATGATGGCGCGTATCTTGGCGAAGCACCTGTGCCTGTCCTCCTTGTAGTAATCGTTGTCCTTCGCCCAGGTGTTGTTCCAGTTTCTGGTTATGGACATGGGCTCACTTAACCAGCACGGCCGGAGTGGGCTTGCGCACCACTATGCTGTTCCTGTACACGACAAGGCCCTTCTCCAGGAGCGGCTCCATCTTCTTCTCGTTCTCCTTCGCGTTCCTCTTGCTGCTCGGGTCCTTCAGCTCCTCGTCGAAGATCATCTCCCCGCGGCCCGCGATGTCAAGATTCTTGAGAACCGCATGATTGTTCATCAGGTTATAGAGTATGTCGTGGTTCATGCCGGCGTCGCGCAGGTCGGGAACGCAGTGCACTGCTACAGCCTCCTTATCGCTCGAGAGTATGTAAACCTTGAGCTCGCTCAGGTTCGCATAGCCCTGGCACTTGGGGCAGCGAAGGCTCGCGTTCCAGGAGTTGTTGTACGTGAACAGGGCCTGGAGAAGCGTGGGGAAGTACTGGTAAAGGTTCTGCAGCTCCATCGGCACCTCGAAGTTGTGGAACATCACCAGCGCCCTGCCGAGCATCGAGTTTATGGAGTTGCTTATCGCTGACGGGTTGGTGGTTCTCGCCTCCGGCATCTCGGTCTCGAACATGTACTCCTGGGTGGTGCCGTCGCCTTTGATGACCTTGCTGATTATTGCGACGTCCTTGTAGGCATCTGCCACGCTCTGCGGCGTTATGTCCCTGAGCGCGAGCGTCAGATCGGGCTTCAGCGTCACATCGAACTCTGGCCTGCAGTGGAGCGCGACGACGGCCTTCTGTTCCCCGTCAAGCACGTGTATCTCCAGGTCGTGGATCCTCACGTAGGTGCTGCATCCGTCGCAGAGCACGAACGTGTCCCAGGACTTCTTGTTGTAGCGGTAGAGGGCCGAAAGTGTTCTCGGGAACGCCTTTGCCAACGCCTCCAGCTCCGGGGGCGTCTGCTCGAGCAGCGCCTCGGTCTCGTTGACGACGTGCTTCGGGAGCATGCTGTTGTATGCATTGATGAGCTCGTCGGTAGCCTCGTTGAAGTTGGAGAGCTCTATCTCGCGCAGGAACCTTATCCTCTCCTGCATCTCCTTGGGCACAGACTTGAGCCTCTCCTCGAACTCGTCGCTGAAGTAGTTGACCACGTGCTGTGCGGAGTCGTAGAGGCCGAGGTCCACCTGCCATCGTCCGACTATCTCCGATTCCTTTGGCTTGAGCAGGCTGCTGATGGATACATTTTGGGGTCGGCCAAGGCTGGCAAGGTTCTCTTTGCGCAGCTTCTCCTCTTCCTCGTCGCCTTCCACCATTCTCCCCGTCCGTCAGGTATGCTCGTATGAGTAGGCTTATAAGTAAAGTGTTTAGCATTAGACAGTTGTTTAAGTCGGGTCTTCGGCTTTCGCAATAATCAGCGCTCGTTTTCAAGTATTTGCTCAACGTCGCGGTGGCAGCTCTCGCACTCCCAGTATTCGACTGGCACGGGTTCGGTTCTTGAGAAGTCTGGGGTCTCGAGCCTCATGACAGACATCGCCGCCTCGTAGTTCACGCTGAACCTGCCGAAGAAGCTCCAGCTCTTGTCGGCAATCTTGCCGCCCCTGCCCAGCTCCACGTCGCCTTCCTTTCCGCAAACAGCGCACGCAACCCTGTGGGTCGCCTTCTTCCTTGCCACTTTACCACTCCTACCCATCATAACACTTGTTTGCTACCTTTTTATTAGTTTCTTTGAAAATCATCCGCCCAGAAGCGACCTCAGGACAAGAAGAAGATGGCTCTCCTCGCGCAGCCTGCGCAGCGAGTAGCCGAACCAGCGCGTACCGAACGGAACGTATATGGCCACGCTGTATCCCTGCTCTGCGAGTCTGGCTGCATACGTGTTCCTTATCCCGTTCAGCATCGCGTACGTGATCTTGCGCCTGTGCGACCTGTTGAGCAGCATGGCCTCGTCTATGAGCGAGGAGTCGTGCGTTGCTATTGTGAACTCCTTCAGATTGGCGAACGCCTCGTGCATGAGCGTACGGTAGTTGCCTGTTGTCTGCGCCCTTGTCTCGAAGGCGATCTTGCCGCTCTCGCTGTACGCTCCCTTGACAAGCCTGACCACCGCCTTCCTCTTTGCTAGTCTCTGCAGGTTCTTCCCGCTACTCCTGAGGTACGCCTGCACGGTTATGCCTACG
>JAKASF010000014.1 GCA_021828295.1 Microcaldota archaeon | reverse complement strand
ATATGCTCGCCAAGATAAGCGACGACGACCTCGCGATAGTCGGGGTCGATCCCAAGACAAGCAGGCCCGAGGCGCTTGTGCTCAACGCGCTGCTCGTCCCCCCTGTCGACGTGAGGCCGAGCATAACTCTGGAAACTGGAGAGAGGAGCGAGGACGACCTGACGCACAAGCTCGTTGACATAATGAGGATAAACCAGAGGCTCGAGCAGAATATCAACGCTGGCGCGCCGCAGATAATCATAGACGACCTCTGGGAACTGCTCCAGTATCACGTTACCACATACTTCAACAACGAGACCAGCGGCATACCTCCCGCGAGGCACAGGAGCGGGCGCGCCCTCAAGACGATCGCGCAGAGGCTCAAGGGCAAGGAGGGCCGCTTCAGGTACAACCTCTCTGGAAAGAGGGTCAACTACTCGGCAAGAACAGTGATAAGCGTTGACCCGGCGATAGACATAGACGAGGTCGGCGTACCCAACGCCATAGCCGAGAAGCTGACAGTTCCGTTCTACGTCACCGAGTGGAACCTCGAGTCTGCGAAGAAGCTGCTCGAGCGGAACGAGTACCCGATGGTCGTGAACATCGTAGCCCTCGACGGGAAGCGCAAGCGCATACTCGACACCAACAAGGAGGACATGCTCAAGGAGCTGAAGCCCGGCTACATACTCGAGAGGCAGCTCGAGGACGGCGACATAGCGCTGTTCAACAGGCAGCCATCGCTGCACAGGATAAGCATAATGGCGCACAGGGTGCGCGTGCTGCCGGGCAAGACATTCCGAATAACGTATCCGGCCACCGCGCCGTACAACGCAGACTTCGACGGGGACGAGATGAACCTGCACATACCCCAAACCCTTGAGGCGCAGGCAGAGGCGAAGTACCTCATGGCAGTGCAGAACCAGATCTTCTCTCCGAGGGACGGCAACGTGATAATAGCCAACGGAGAGGACGGGGTCATAGGCCTCTATCTGCTCACTCAGGAATCTACAAGGCTGGACCGCGACGAGGTCGAGTACCTGCTCGGCGCCGCGGGCATGAGAGAGATGCCCAAGGCCGAGAAGGACGGGACGTACAGCGGCAGGAGGGTCTTCTCCATGCTGCTCCCCAAGGGCCTCGATTTCGAATCAGCATCAGGCAGCGAGACGGTGAGGATAAAGGATGGCGAGCTGCTCGACGGCACGATAAACAAGAGGATGTACGGATCCGGGGGCTCGAACAAGCTCTTCGCAGCGATAGCGATGCAGTGCGGCTTCGATGCGCTCAGGGAGTTCTTGGCCAAGTCTTCAAGGCTGGCATACGCATACTCGACGATCTACGGGGTCACAATCGGTGTCAAGGAGTACATGCTTACAGATGACATGAAGAAGGACAGGGAGAAGCTGATAGCGGAGACCGGGTCGAAGGTCAAGGAACTGATCGGCCAGTACAAGAGCAAGAAGCTGGAGCCGCTTCTGGGGCTCACGCTCAAGCAGTCGCTCGAGCAGACGATAATGGTTGAGCTCGACCTAGCAAGAGGCAAGGCCATACAGATGCTCAACAAGAGCCTGGACCGCACCAACTTCGCGATGCTCATGGCCACTTCCGGGGCAAGGGCCAACATACTCAACCTCGAGCAGATGAGCATGTTCCTGGGCCAGCAGGCGACGAGGGAGGGAGGCAGGATAAGGCGCGGGTACTACACAAACAGGGTGGTGCCGCACATAGCGAAGAACGACACCAGCGCCGAGGCCAGGGGCTTCGTCGGCAACAGCTACGTCGACGGGCTAAGCCCGATAGAGATGATAATGCACGCAGTAGGAGGAAGGGGGACAGTCATACAGAAGGGCCTGCTCACGCAGAGGAGCGGCTACCTGCAGAGGAGGCTCGCTAACGCGCTGCAGGACTACTACGTGCTTCACGACAACAGCGTTCGCGACGTTAGCAACAACGTGATACAGACGCTTTACGGGGGCGACGGAGTGGACCCGACGAAGGTCAGCTTCGTCAAGGCAAAGAAGGAATGATCATGGCATCAAACCAGGAGTACAACGTTCAGGCCGGAGAACCTGTGGGAGTGGTAGCCGCGCAGTCGCTCGGTGAGCCTGGCACGCAGATGGTCCTCAGGACCTTCCACATGGCAGGCGTGGCGGCGACGATAGCAACGTCGGGCCTGCCAAGGATAATAGAGCTCCTCGACGCGAAGAAGATGCCGTCATCGCCGGTGATGCGCGTCTACCTCAAGGAGAGCTACGCCAAGAGCTTCGCGAAAGCCGACGAGGTAGCGAAGAAGATAAGCGAGATCAAGATGCGCAGCGTGATGAGGCGCGCTATAGAGAACTTTGCGAAGGGCAAGATAACCGTATTGCTGAACGAGCAGGCGATGCAGGCCGCCGACCTTACCGCGAGGGGCGTCGCCGCGAGGCTAGGCAAGGAGATAGGCGCGGAGGCCCGCGTGGGGGACCACGGCAACATAGTGGTGAATGCGCACACCAAGAACCTGAAGGAGGTGCGTGCAATAACTGTCAAGATAACCAAGTCGATAGTCAACGGGATAGAAGGGGCTGGGAAGGCCCTGGTGGCGCAGGACAAGAACGGGGAGTTCTTCGTTGAGAGCGCGGGCAGCAACATAGAGCCGGTGATGCAGGTCGAGGGCGTCGACCCCGGCAGGATATACACCAACGACCTCTTCTCCATGTACCGCGTGTTCGGGGTTGAGGCCGCAAGGAACACGCTTGCACTCGAGCTCAAGAAGACGCTGGAGGACCAGGACATATCTGTAAACTTCAGGCACATCGCCCTCATAGCAGACGCGATGACAGCCGATGGAACCATACAGAGCATAGGAAGGCATGGGCTCGTGGGCAAGAAGGAGTCTGTATTCGCAAAGGCCGCGTTCGAGGAGACGATCAAGCACCTGATAAACGCGGCAGCGTTCGGCCAGATCGACTACATGCGCGGCGTAACCGAGAACATACTCGTGGGCAAGCAGATCCCCCTGGGCACCGGCTCTGTGAAGCTCACCATAAAGAGAAAGGAGCAGAAGAAGAAGGAGAAGTAGAAGTAGAAGACGTAGGGCATTAAATAGCTTCGATAAGCATTTGTTTTGGTTTTGTTATGCAGGGTGAAAGGCCTTTTGATTTGCTGAACAAGGCGATAGGGCAGCACGTACTTGTCAGGCTGAAGAACGGCGACGGGATAAGGGGCAAGGTCTCTTCGTTCGACGCGCACATGAACATGGTGCTCAGCGAGGCGGAGGAGCTGGGAGACGACGGCGGCTCCAAGACCAAGCTCGGCACGATACTGCTCCGCGGCGGCAACATACTATTCGTATCGCCCGTGTAACCGCGTGCATCCGATGGAAAGCCAGGAAATAATAGGCTCTATAAATGACATCTACGAACGATTCGCCATTCCTCCTTGGTTGCAACTTCACATGCTCAGAGCGGGCGCTGTTTCCAACATAATTTGTGACAGCCTTAGCCGTATAACGGTAAACGCGCGCGACGTTGTGGCATCTACACTGATACACGACCTAGGCAACATCATCAAGAGCAACCTTGATACAAACGCGGCGTTGATGGGGTCCGAAGCCGCAAGGCTCGATTATTGGAAATCGGTCAAGGCCGAAACCATAGCGAAGTACGGAGGTGACGAGCACATTGCCACTGTGGAGATGGCGAAGAGCATAGGCGCAAGTCCTCGTGTCATCCGCATAATTGAAAACATCGGAGTGCCGAAAATAGAAGCGGTTGGTGCAAGTGCGGATTTCGAGCAGAAGATCTGTTCGTACTCAGACCTGCGCGTCGGTCCATTCGGGATACTCTCCCTGCGGCAGAGGTTCGAAGACTTTCGCGAACGCTACAAAGGCAGGGCCAAAACGCTTACTCCAGAGAGATTCGAGATCGTCTACGGGTTTGCGCAGCAGCTGGAGAACGAGGTCCTGAATAAGACCTCTCTGAAACAGGAGCAGATAAACGACAGAAGCATAGAGCCATACATACTAAAATATAAGCAGAAAATCAAGAGCATATAGCGCTGGGCTCTTAGCGCAACGGTAGCGCACCTGCATGGCATGCAGGGGGTTGCGGGTTCGAATCCCGCAGAGTCCACCGATTCGTCAGCAGCCGTCTTTAAAGGCAAGTTTTATATTTGCCTAAAACAGAGTGTACTCTAGAGGGAGAGCATGGGGGTACAGCAGCAGGCTGAGAGACAGAGCAACGCGGTTCTGGAACTAGAGAGGCAGCTGAGGGTAACTCACAGCAGGGTGCACAACGCAATCACATCCTTTTTATTTCCTAAAAGAATGACAGAAAACGAACTGAAGACCGAGCTGGTGTCTCGCTACAGGGAGATTGCAGAAAGGCAAGAGACAGAGGCAGCAATGAATATCGTAAACGAGCTTTCGCTCCGAGATATAGAGAAAGCGCATCCAAGCATAAGAGATCTCGACATACCCTGGGAGATCCGTGATCATCTCAAACCCACGGTTGTCAGACTGTCACCCAACCAGAATATGCCAGAAGGATTGCGTATCGTATTTTACGAACCCACGGAAGAAAACAAGGAAGCTGCGCTCCAACTGATGAAGTTCCTTGCACACGCAATCTAATACTTTCAACTTTTTCTTGGAAAAAAGCAAGTATTTTTATATTAGTTAGATTATATATTGGAACATGCCCAAGGCAGAGAAGAGAGTCATAAGGACTGTTAGCAGGCCGAGCGAGGAGAATGCCCAGGCTCTCACTAACTGGTTTTTCGAGTCGTTCGACCTCTCGGGCAAAGGCGACACGTCCGAAAGGACGATGTTCGGCATAATAGTTACGAACAGCATCAAGGGCGTTGGCACGACGAGCAAGGTACTGAGCAATGAGCTGAAGCTGCCGCTCAGCACCACGATATACGACCTCAACAAGTTCATCGACTCGGGCCTCGTGGTGAGGAAGGGCAGGGAGTACTTCCTCCGCGGTAGCGACTTCGAGAGCACTATACAGGAGATACAGGCGGAGATGATAACAGAGTTCAACCGCATGATGCAGTTCGCGAGCAAGCTAGACGAGCTTTTCACAAGTGAGTTTTATGGCACAGGAGGAAGAGAACAAGAACAAACCGCAGCAGAACGGGAAGAAGGAGACGAAGCAGCAGGACAGTGAGCAGAAACAGCAGACAGACGAGCTCGCGGAGACGAAGGACAGGCTGCTCAGGCTAGCCGCCGAGTTCGACAACTACAAGAAGAAGGCCGCGAAGGATGTTGACATGTCAAAGAATGCCGGGAAGGCAGAGCTGATTCGCTCTCTGCTCCCGGCGATAGACGAGTTCGAGCTCGCCCTTGCGGCGTTCGGCAACTCTGATCACGATCGCGAACACATCAAGGGCATCGAGCTGGTCTTCTCCAACGTGCTCGGCACGCTCAAGAGCGCGGGGCTCAAGGAGATAGACTCAAAGGGAACCTACGACCCGTACAAGCACGAGATAATACTGACAAGGGAGAGCAAGGAACCGGAAGGGACAATCATAGAGATAGTGCGCAAGGGCTACGCGTTCAACGAGATGCTGCTAAGGCCCAGCGCCGTCATAGTGTCGAAGGGCAACGCTTCAAAGGAGGAAACAAAAGGTGAATAGATATGGCAAAGACGATAGGAATAGATCTCGGAACAAGCAACTCAGCAGCCTCGGTGCTGCAGGGAGGCAGGCCCGTGCTGATACCTAGCGCGGAAGGGACCTCGCTTTACGGGAAGTCGTTCCCGAGCTACGTGGCTTTCACTAAGGATGGGCAGCGCATAGTAGGCGAGCCCGCGAGGAGGCAGGCGGTGGCGAATCCGGAAGGCACGGCAGCAGCTTTCAAGAGAAAGATGGGAACGGGCTTCAAGTACAAGATACTCGGCAAGGAGTACACGCCGCAGGAGCTTTCAGCAATTCTGCTTCAGAAGATAAAGCACGATGCGGAGGCGTTTCTCGGAGAGGAGGTCAAGGAGGCAGTGATAACAGTACCAGCATACTTCAACGACAACCAGCGCCAGGCGACAAAGGACGCCGGCGAGATAGCGGGGCTGAAGGTCACCAGGCTGGTGAACGAGCCCACAGCGGCCGCGCTGGCGTACGGACTCGACAAGGCCGGCAAGGAGCAGAAGATAATGGTCTACGACTTCGGTGGCGGGACCCTAGACGTGACCATCATGGAGTTCGGCAACGGAGTCTTCGAGGTCAAATCGACTAACGGGGACACGCAGCTCGGCGGCACAGATATGGACAATGTGCTTGTCGATTTCCTCAAGGCGGAGATAAAGAAGAAGGCCGGTCTTGACATAAGCAAGGACGCGCAGGCGCTGCAGCGAGTGCGTGAGGCAGCCGAACGCGCGAAGATAGAGCTCTCGACAACGCTCAGCAGCGAGATAAACCTGCCGTTCCTGGGCAGCGTCGGCGGCAAGCCGGTGAACTTCAGCTACTCGCTCACAAGGGCGAAGCTGGAGGAGCTGGTGCTGCCGATAGTCGAGCGCACGCTCAAGCCGATGCAGCAGGCGCTCCGCGATGCGAAACTGGAACCGAGCCACATAGACAAGGTCATACTCGTCGGAGGGCCCACGCGAATGCCGATAGTGCAGAGGTATGTGGAGCAGCTCTACGGCAAGAAGATCGAGCGCGGCGTCGATCCGATGGAAGCCGTGGCGTTCGGGGCAGCGGTGCAGGCTGGAGTGCTCACCGGAGAAGTCAAGGACATAGTGCTGCTTGACGTCACCCCGCTCTCGCTTGGGCTGGAGACGCTCGGCGGCGTGTCCACCGTGCTAATACCCAGAAACACCACCGTGCCTATCAAGAAGTCGCAAGTATTCACCACCGCAGACGACAACCAGCAGGCTGTGGACATAAACATACTGCAGGGAGAGAGGCCCATGGCGAAGGACAACGTCAGCCTTGGCAAGTTCATGCTGACCGGCATACTGCCCGCCCCGAGGGGCGTGCCACAGGTAGAGGTTACCTTTGACATCGACGCCAACGGAATACTCCACGTCAACGCCAAGGACACGAAGACAGGCAAGCAGCAGGGCATGCAGGTCGTGGCTCCGAACAAGATGGCGCGAGAGGACATAGACAAGAAGGTGAAGGAGGCGGAGGAGTACGCGTCGCAGGACAAGGAGGAACTGGAAAAGACGCAGACCAAGAACGATGCGGAAACGCTCGTCTACTCCGCTGAGAAGCTGCTTAAGGAGAACAAGAGCAAGATATCGAAGGAGACGTACGAGAAGGCCGACAAGGCCAGGAGTGAGCTCCAATCGGTGCTGGAGAAGGACGATTACGGCAAGATAAAGGAGAAGCTCGAGACGCTCAAGAGCGCGCTGCAGGAGATAGGGGCCAGCGTCTACGGACAAGGCGAGGCGCAGGGGCCTCAAGGCCCAGACCCAGGCCCGGAGTCGGGCCCCGAGCAGGGCCCCGGCGGGCCAGCCGACAGCGACGAAGGTTCAGCAGATGCAAACTTCAGAGGCTAGGAATTGGCAAGAGACTTCTACGATATTCTTGGCGTCCCAAAGAACGCAAACCCAGACGAGATAAAGCGAGCCTACAGGGTGCTCGCGCTCAAACTGCATCCCGACCGCAACAAGGACCCAAAGGCATCGGAACAGTTCAAAGAGGTGAACGAGGCGTACGCGGTATTGAGCGATCCGCAGAAGAGGCAGCAGTACGACATGCTCGGCTCCACGCAGTTCAACCAGTGGTACTCGCCCGACGACATACTCCGCAACTTCGACTTCTCCAAGATCTTCGAAGATCTTGGTATAAACATGGGAGGAATGGGCGGCTTCGGCGACCCGTTCGGATTCGCCGGCGGCGGCCAGGGCAGGGCAAGGCAGCAGTACGACGAGCAGCTTAACCTCAACCTCTCGCTCTCCGACATGGAGAAGGGGCTGGACAGGGAGATAGAGATACAGCGCTACAAGTCATGTGATAACTGCAGGGGCAGCGGCGCGGAACCTGGCTCGAAAATAAGCACGTGTCCGGAGTGCAACGGTACGGGCATGGTGCGTAGGGGAGGCTCGCAGGGTCTCGGCGCCTTCTTCTTCGTGCAGGGCGTCTGCGGAAGGTGCGGCGGCCGCGGCAAGACATTCGACAAGAGCTGCAAGGCCTGCAAGGGACGCGGCCAGGTCCTCACAAGGGAAAGGTTCCGAGTGAGGGTGGAGAAGAAGTAGCGGCTCAGGATCCTGCGGCTCTTCCCTTAGGTACTATCCTCGCGCCAAGGCCCTTCCTGCTCTGGTTTATGGCAGTTAGCAGCATTATGGCGAGCACTATCAGTCCCTCGGCGAACAGAAGTCCGGCCAGCAGCCAATTCGATGACGAGGCAAGCAGAACGTCTATCCCAAACCCAATGCTCGCGAATGCAAAAAGCGGAGGTATGGCCGGCAGTGCCATCTTGTATTTTTTCGAGACGTACATGGCGAAGGCCAAGCCGAAGGAGGTTGCGACCACCAGAATCGCGCTGAAGAAGTAGCTGAAATAGGTGGTGTACGCGCTAACAGCGACCATGAGCGGTATCGCGAGATCTCCGGTTCCAAGCGCGGAGAACGAGGGCATGGGTATGCTGCCCGAGGCGATGAGCCTGCGCAGCGTCTCGTTCTTCGTTCCTGCCAGCTCCTTCCTGAGCTTCGCGGCCTCGCCCTTCTTGAGGTATCCCTGCGGCACCACCTCAACATCGTAGGAGCCCACCATGAACGCAAGGTTCCTGTTTACGGATTCCCTGCCCAGCGTTATCATATGCTTGGTTACGAACACGGCCACGTAGTCGTACACCGCAATGAGCGCCATGAAGATGAAGGAGGCGAAGAAGCCAAAGTAGAGGCCTAGCACAAGGCCGACGCCTATGCTGGCTATCACAGCAGCCAGGTTCCTCAGTACTGGCCATATGTTCTTCGCCACGATCAGCCCCACCGCTGCCGCAAACGAGGCCAACAGTACATAGTTCGGATAGTCGGGGAAGAAGGCCGAGAGCGCAATCAGGAAGAGGTAGAACGCCGCGGAGACCACGACCAGCGCCTCTATTCCCTTGAAGAGAAGCGGCCCGCGGTGCCTCTTGAATAGGAAGAAGAGTATCAGTGCTGCGACAATCAGGTACGCGAAGTAGAAGAGAACGCTTATGGTTCCACTGGCCCCCGAGGGAGCGCGATTCACGTAGATCTCAGCCGGCGAGAGAAGGTAGAAGGCCATGAGCAGGCCCGAGAGCTGCACTATCAGGAACATTGCGAGTATGCTCGCAAGCTGCCTGTACTCTATGAGCTTCGCCAGGATAGCACCGATATTGCTGATGCTCCCCCAAAGAATTTAAGCCTTGGTTAAAATGAGCGGGCATGACGGGATTTGGACCCGCAACCCCCTGGTCCGAAGCCAGGTGCGCTATCCAAGTTGCGCCACATGCCCACTGGCATCTATAGCTTGCAAGAAATATAAATAGAGCAAGGCAGCGTCTCAGACCAGCTCCTGGGTCTCGAGCGGCTCTATGCCGTCTATGAACTCCTGCTGCAGTTCCTCGAACAGTTCCTTGAACTCGTGCCTCTCCTCCTTCTCAGGCAGGCACATAAGTATCATGGAGAACATGTGCTCGTCTATCGGGTTGGTGAGCACCTCCTTTATGTCGTTCTCGTTTATCTCCTTCCAGCCCTCCCTGTAGGCCGCGCCTATCTCCACGCGTATCGCGTCCTTGTCCAGCGGGTCGCCATCGTGCAGGTAGCGGTAGATGCGCCAGGAGTGGTTGGACGACAGCGACGCCACTAGCCTCGCCATGTTTATTACTCGAAGATCGTCCCCGCCCGATTCCTTTCTTTTTAGGATTTTGTGGATTTGCGAAACAAATAAACCATATTTGTTCAATATGGTCCTATTCGGCATATTGTGTCTGTCATATCATTGGTGAAAACGATTTAATAAAGGCTCTTGTCCATCAGCGAAACCAATAATGTTTTAGTATAAATCGATCGTCGCATCCGGATCTTCTCTGGCGCAGGCAGCCCCTCGAAATCTATAAATACTTACCAGAACCATATCTGTCTGGATTGATCGCATGATAACAGGCATAGGAATAAACGACGTAGAAGCGCACAGGCCAGTAGCAGACCCCATCACGAACATGAAGTTCAACATAAACTTCGACAACGTGAAGGTTACAGGGGAGAACGTTGAAGTAACGTACACGTTCACTACAGCGTACGAAGGCGGGAGCAAGGGAGACAAGTCAGTTGGCGACCTGAAAATAAAGGGCATAGTGAGCGCCAGGGAGGAGAAGGACATGATTGCGCAGATCAACGAGGCGTGGAAGAGCAAGAAGACGCTTCCGGTGAAGTTCGCCGAAGACCTGATCAACATACTCAACTTCGAGTGCGCGTCGAGAGGCACGCTTCTGGCGTGGTCCATCGGCATGATAGCCCCGCTTCCTCTCACAAGGGCGAAGCTCGAAGAAGGCGCGCAGAAGTAGAGAGCGCAAGTTCTTTATTCTTTGAATAGCGAGTTCTAGCTGAGCACATGCGCAAGTCCCAGTCGGCGATGGAGTACCTGATGACCTACGGGTGGGCGATACTCATCATAGCCGTGGTGCTCGGCGCCCTCTTCCAGCTTGGCGTCTTCAGCTCATCCAGCTTCGCTCCAAGGGCGTCCCCAGGCTCCTGCCAGGTCTACAGGCCGAATGGGCCATACAGCACCAGCCTCATCAACCTCGAAGGCGTGTGCAATGGCCAGCTGCCGCAGTATGTCGGTGTGTTCGTAGGAGGAGCCAACCAGTACATCGCAACTCCTGATCCCATGCCCACGAGTGCCATAACGTTAGTGGCATGGGTCTACATGACTTCTGACCCCACCAACTATCCAAGAATAATTGGGGACATATACAATAATGGAGTAACGTGGTATGGCTATGGAATGTATATTGGTCAAAACTCCAACAACTTCGACACCGAGATTAACGCCGGAGGCGCATTCGGTCAACCTGGTTGCGGGACGCTAAGCCTAAACGCATGGCACTTTGTGCTGATGGCGTACAGTTCCGCCACGGGAACGTTGCTGTGCTATGTGGATGGCGCGGTAAGAGGAACATCAACGCTTTCTGGGCAGATCACCTATGCCAGCGGACACAGCTACAGCACATACATAGGCTCGAACCCGCAGGTCAGCACTGGCGCATTTCCGGGTTCTATTGCAGATGTCCAGATGTACAACGCATCTCTTTCAGTGCCAGAAGCCAATGCGCTCTACATCGAAGGCATCGGCGGCGCGCCAGTCACGCTGCAGAGCCTCGTGGGCTGGTGGCCACTCAACGGAAACGCCAACGACTACTCCGGCAATAACAACAACGGCGTGCCCAGCGGCGTGAGCTACACGAGCCAGTGGACAAGCGGCTACACGCCTCCTTAGAAACCCTTTTTATCCTTGAAAGCGCATGCTATAGCACACGGAACCGATCACATGGGGGAAGTCGAACTAGAAGGAGTTATCCTAGATGCCAGCTACGTCATCCGAGGCAGCAGGGGCATAATCAGGCTCACCCTCAAGACGAAGGACAGGTGCTACAACCTGCTCGACCCGAGCTTCTACCCCTACTTCTACCTCGTTCCGAACGACGAGACGCAGTCCATAACCTCGCTGATGGGCATCACCGCAATCTCGAAGGAGAACGAGGAGATAAAGGTAAGGTCGATAGAGACAGATAGCGTAATCGTGGGGCGCGAGGAGAAGAAGGCCCTGCGCGTGTATCTCGAGAGCCCGAGGCACGTGCCCAAGATGAGCGAGGTGTTCGGCGAACTCGGGACGTGCTACGAATACGACATCGTATTCTGGAAGAGGTACCTGATAGACAAAAGCCTCTCTCCGCTCTCGATCAACAGGGTGAAGGCCCACGAGGAGAGCGGCGAATGGATAATAGATGAGATAAGAAGCACCGATAAGCAGAGCGAGCTTCCGCTCACGTACCTGGGCTTCGACATAGAGACGTACAACCCCCTTGGCATCCCCAACGAGCTTAAGGACCCGGTAATCATGATCAGCTACACCGACGGCAAGGAGAAGCGCGTACTGACCACGAAGAAGATAGACAGGGAGTTTGTGCGCACGTGCAAGAGCGAGAAGGAGCTGCTGCAGGAGTTTGTTGACGCGATCAAGAGGATAGATCCAGATATAATAACGGGCTACAACTCCTCCAACTTTGACATACCGTACCTGATGAAGCGCGCCGAGGTACAGAAGGTCGATTTCGCGATAGGCCGGCATGAGGAGGGCCAGGTGAAGAAGGAGCATCACGGGCTGATAGAGGCCGTGCGTGTACCAGGCAGGATAAACCTTGATCTGTACAACGTCGCCAGGTTCGTCTCAGTTGTCGGCGCCTCGGAGAAGGTCATCAAGGTCAACAGCTTCAAGCTGCCCGAGGTCTATCGGGCGATAACGGGTTCGGAGAAGAAGATGGTCGAGAAGGGCAGCATATGGCAGCAGTGGGACCGCGGCGGAAAGGACGTGGAGGAACTGGCCGAGTACTCGCTCGCAGACTCGCTTGCAGTAGACGAACTCTACAAGTTCTTCCTTCCGATCGAGATAGAGATGTCAAAGGTGGCGAAGACAACGCTTGGAGAGGCGAGCATATCTACGACCAGCCAACTGGTCGAATTCATGCTGATGGGCTACGCCCAGGAGCGCAAGCAGATGGTTCCGAACAAGCCGAACGAGGGCGAGATCACGATGCGCCTTGCAAATCCCTACGAGGGCGCCTACGTGAAGACGCCAGATGCTGGAATATACGAGAACATAGCCGTATTCGACTTCCGCGGGCTGTATCCGTCTATCATCATAGCGCACAACATAGATCCGTCTACGATATGCACCGACTGCAAGGACTTCTTCGTCTCGCCTAACGGGATAAGGTTCAGGAAGGACAGGCAGGGGCTCATGCCGAAGCTGCTCAAGATGCTCATAGACGAAAGGACGGAGGCAAAGAAGGCATTCAAGAAGGACCCCGACAACAAGTCCCTGGCCGCCAGGTCGACAGCGCTGAAGATAGTGGCGAACGCGTTCTACGGTTACCTAGGCTATGCGCGCTCGCGATGGTACTCGCGCGAAGCCGCGTCGAGCATAACCGCGTTCGCAAGGCAGTTCATACTCAACACAATAGACCAGGCCGAGAAATTAGGCTTCAGGTCCCTGTACTCCGACACCGATTCCGTTTTCCTGCTGATGGGAAGCAAGAACAAGGCGGACGCAGACACATTCCTGAAGAAGGTAAACTCATCGCTGCCAAACACGATGGAGCTGGAGCTGGAGGACTTCTACACGAGGGGCGTTTTCGTAGGCAAGAAGGGTGCAGTGGGCGGCAGCGGCGCCAAGAAGAAGTACGCAATGCTCTCCGAATCCGGGAGGATAAAGATAAAGGGATTCGAGCTCGTGAGGAGGGATTGGTCAAAGGTGGCCAGGGACACGCAGCACGCGGTTCTGGAGGCGATACTGAAGGAGGGCAGCCAGGAGAAGGCGGTTGCGATAATCAAGGACGTCGTGGAAAGGCTGAAGAGCGGCAAGATGCCTATGAGCGAGCTAGTGATACACACGCAGCTCAGGAAAGGAATAGGCAGCTACGATGTGAAGAGCCCGGAGCTCGCGGCTGCGAAGAAGGCGATCCACGATGGCGTCAAGAGGAGGGACGAGCTGGAGGGCGCGGCGATCGGTTACGTGATAACCAAGCACGGCAGCACGATAAGCGAGAAGGCGGAGATAGAGGAGACGGCTAAGGACTACGACCCCGATTACTACATCAACCACCAGGTCATACCCTCAACGTTAAAGATACTGAAGGAGCTAGGGATAAACGAGGAGGAGCTCAAGGGAGGAGGAGCGCAGAAGAGGCTTTAGATGCACCATGACAATCACGAGTACGACTACGAAAAGCTGAAGGAGGTAGGCAAAATCTCCTACGAGGCTCTTCAGTACGCGAAGGGGCTTGTGAAAGCGGGCGCGAGCGTGCTCGAGGTCTGCGAGAAGGCAGAGGAGTTCATAAGGGGCAAAGGCATGGTGCCCGCGTTCCCGGTCAATCTTTCGATAAACGAGGGTGCCGCCCATTACACAGCCACCATAAACGACCAGCTGCGGTTCTCGGATAAGGACCTGGTGAAGGTTGACCTAGGCGCGCGCTCCGGGGATGTCCTTGGTGACTGCGCCGTGTGCGTCGACCTCTCCGGGAAGTATGGGAAGCTGATCGAGACCGCAGAGCAGACGCTTGAATCGGCGCTGAGCAAGGTCAGGGCAGGGGCGGAGCTGAACTCAATAGGCAGGGAGGTGGAGCAGCTGGCGAAGAGGAATGGATTCCAGCCCATAAGAAATCTGGGCGGCCACGCGATAGAGCGAGAGGAACTGCATGCGAGCATCTTCATCCCGAACTACGACAACGGCGACACCACAAAACTAGAGGAAGGGCAGGTTGTTGCCATTGAGACGTTCATCACCACCGGAGAAGGCTCAGTCACAGACAGCGATATCGTGCAGATCTTCCAGAAGACCGGGGCGGCGAGCACGCGCTCTCCAGAGACAAGGAAGATGGCCGAAAGCATAGACAACCAGTACAAGACATACCCGTTTGCGATAAGATGGCTCTCGAAGGAGTTCGCATCCGAGTTCGGCATAAGGAAGGCGCTGAACGAGCTCAACTCGTTCGGAGTGATAGAGTCGTTCCCCGCCCTGGTGGAAAGAAGCAGGGGGATAGTGGCGCAAGCGGAGAAGGAAGTGATAGTGGAGAAGGACTCGTGCACCGTAGTTACTAAATGAGCGGTTCCATTTCCGGCATGCCCATCATGTTCAGCAACGCATACAACAGGCTCGGCAGCGCAGTCACGTCATCGTCGTCGCTGAAGTGGCCCCTGCCATTGTCCATTATGATATTTGCTCCGAGCGCTATGCCGAACTCCCGAGCCTCGTTCACCGGTACGTAGGGGTCATCATCTGATACTATGCATGTGAACGATCCCGCATGCGCCTTCGCCTTCTCCCAGTCTATGGGCGTTTCCTTCCAGGGCCTCATTATCTCTTTCTCCTCAGGCGTGCTCAACTGGTCCGTTATGTCCCTATATCCGGCAACCAGGACAGCACCACCCACCCTCTTGCCTTCCGGGAGTCCCGCCAGGTACCTGACCACTGTCTGGCAGCCTATGCTGTGGCCCACGAAATACGTATGCTCATCCGCGTTGGCAGCCGCGGTGCTGAGAAAAGGAACCCACTCCTCTATCTTCGGTACGTTTGTATTGGGCATGTCAGGCGCAGTGGCGTTTACCCCACGCTTCTGCAGCTCTTCCTTCAGCCACGGAATCCAATCGCACTCAGAATCTCCACCCCACCCGTGCACGATGAAAACATTTGGCATGGAATCAGTCCATCTCTTCGTGTTTCTCCCACACTTCTGACGGTTTCTTCGCCATGCGGGGACCCGTGTGCGGTATGTAGTGCCATACGTTGCCCCACGGATCCTTCACCTTGGCTTTCGTAGGTCTGACCTTGGTGTACTTGGAGAGCGAGAACTCATCTTTGGTGGGCTCCTCTGTTAGCATCGGACCCTGCTTCGGTTGGTACTTCGGCTCGCGCGGCACCGAGATTATCTCGATGCACGAGACTGGGCATTCTGTCGGGCAGATCATGCAGCCGATGCACTTGTCAACCTGTATTGGATACTCGGTCATGTCTTCTGCGCTTGGCGGCTGTCCCCTGGCATCCTCGACGTTCTTGTGCCTCGGCCTGGTGAAATCGAGGGCGTTGACAGGGCAGACGTCGCCGCAGATGCCGCACTGTATGCACTTGTTGTCGTCAAACGTGTACTTGAAGGGCATGCCGCATCACTTCGGCTGCGGCGGATTAACCGTCTCCTTCACCGCCGGCTTTGGCTTCGGTTCTATCAGCCTGTTGAGTATGCCTCCCTTGAACGAGTAGAGTATCGCAGCCAGTCCGCAGAGGCTGAGTATACCGAAGGTCACGTAGAAGGTGTATATCGAGAGGTCGGGGTTGTTGATCGAGTTGAAGTTGGCGTTGAAGTAGCCCCATATGTTGCTCGTCGCCGTCGAGACGGTTGCTGGTAGGACGGGAAGCGCAACCGCGCTTTCGGTGACGAAGATCACGCCCGTTATGTACAGAACAGTGCCTATCAGAACGAGTATCGTCATCAGGCTGTTGTAAACAGGAACCTCGTCCGTATCCACAATCAGCATCAGCACCAGCGCCATTGCATAGAAGTCTATTGCGAGCGGTTCGAAAGGAACGGCTATCGGGAAGTCCTGGTAGATTGCGGGCCAGAAGAGCAGGAAGCCCAGGAACACGACAAGGAAGACGCTGGCATCGCGGAGCAGAACATAGACAAGCCACCAGATATCTGCTGCAAGCCTCAGTGTAAACTTCCGAAGTATCCTGAGGAAGTAGTTCCTAGCTATCTGCACCGATAGCGCCAGGATCATTAGCAGGGTGATGAGCACCACTATGGTGTTCTCCGTATACACGGAACCAGCTGTCACGTACGTCGCAGCGTCCTGCAGGAGAAAAGGCACCAGCATGCAATCGTAATCACTTGAAATAAAAATCTTAAAAGGGTATCACCCAGCGGCGTGCCCGCATACCAGAGCCCTTTTTATTGCTTGGACTCCAATGGTGAACGGAAACATGCTAAAGTCCCAGAGCGCGATGGAGTACCTGCTCACCTACAGCTGGGCCCTTCTCATAATATCTGTAGTGCTCGTGGCCCTGTTCGCGCTCGGCGTCTTCAACCCAGGCAACGTCGTCTCTTCCCAGTGCATCCTTCCCGCCGGGCTTTCCTGCATCAATGTCTACCTGGTGAGCAACGGCCTGGTTACAATAAACCTGCTGCAGGCGACGCTCACCCCGATAAACCTGACAGCATACGGCTGCAACTCCAACCAGACCATAAACCACATGTACGTTCCCAGCAATCCACCCAGCAATCAGATAAAGATGCAGATTGGGGGCAACTACACATTCAGCGTACAGTGCTGGGCCGGGGGCAGCCAATATTCAGCGACACCGGGCAGCGCCTTCCAGGGATACATATCGGTCAACTACATAGAGACAAACACAGGGTTCCCGCATACGGTCATAGGCCAGCTCACCGCGAAGGTCAGCTAGTCTGCACGCACGACGTGTCGCGCCTGTCTATGTCTCGGCCCACGATTCCCAAGATGTGATGGAGCCGGCCGTGGAACCTGTCTATCTCCCAGACCTCTGCAGAATTATCGCCCAGCCCGCGCACCTCGACTCCTTCCTCACCACCTTCGCTCCCGAACTTCACCAGGAACTCGCCGAGCTTCGGAATACTGCTGAACTTCCTCTGAAGTGCCTCAAAATCATCAAGTGCGATATCGGTTTTGGGCCTGCCCCTCACATCAAAAAGAAGCGATCGCGCTTCTGACCTGAACGACCCTTCCGAAGCTGTCTTCATCATGGCCTCACGCGCACTTCGTGTAGCCGCAGTTCTGGCAGGTATAGCAGCCGCTCTCATGCACCAGCGCCATCTCGTTGCATTCCGGGCAGGTCTCCGGCTTTATCCCCTCCTGCTTCTGCTGCCCGCTCCCAACGCTCATCTGGTATCCGCTCCCTTCACCCTCTCCCCTCTCGCCGAGCGGCACAGCCTTGAAGCCCGAGTTGGCAAGCGCCATCTCCAGCGCCTTAGCTATAGCATCTGGCACGCTGTAGAGCTTCACCCCACGGTCCCACGTTATCGCGTCGTTGGCCTTGATGCCCTTCAGGCTCGCGATCACGTCGCTGAGGTCGCCGTTGAGCTGCACGTACCTGCTGATAAGCCTGCCTATCGCCTCGGTGTAGCTCTTCTCCTGGCTGCCCGTGTGCCCCATGTTGACGAATACCTCCCTTATCTTGCCGCCCTCGTCGAAGTTCGCCGTGACGTACAATGAAGTCTGCTGCATCTTCAGCTTTACCGTCCTCCCGATGAGCGCCTGCGGCCTGTTCCACTCCTCCTGCTGTGCCTCCTTCTTCTTGACCTCCTCGTCGGTTATGAGCACGCCCTCCCTGGAGCCTTCCCTGTACACAGTTATGCCCTTGCAGCCTGCCTTCCAGGCCATCATATAGACGTCGCCCACCTGCTCGACAGTGGCGTTCTCAGGAAGGTTGACCGTTGATGAGATCGCGCTGTCCACATGCTTCTGTATCACTCCCTGCAGCTTAACCCTGAAGTCGGCCTTTATCTGGTGCGCCGGGACGAAGAATTCGGGCAGTTTTGCGTCGTCCTTCAGGCCCGCCACCTGCATGTACTCCAGGACGAGCGGATGGTAGACCTTGAAGTACTCCTTGCTGAGCGACTCGCTCCTTCTCGTGTAGCTGAACGCGAAGATCGGCTCTATGCCGCTGCTCGTTCCAGCCAGCACGGATCCGCTGCCCACAGGCGGTATCGTGAGCAGCGCCACGTTGCGCAGCCCGTTCTCCGAGATCTTCTGCCTAAGCCCCTCGTTGAGCGTCTGTATGAACGGCATCGAGAGGTGCTTCGCCTTGTCGAATAGCGGGAACGGCCCCTTCTCCTTCGCGATCTCCGTGCTCTCGTCGTAGGCTGCGTTCTCTATCGCTGCGAAGAGCTTGTCAACGAACTGCAGCGACTCCTCGCTGTCGTACTTAATCTTGAGCTTCGCGAGCATGTCCCCGAGCCCTGTGACACCCAGGCCAGTCCTCCTGCTCTTGCCCACAGCCTCGGCCTGCGCCGCCAGCGGGTGCTTGTCCGAATTATAGTCGAGCACGTTGTCAAGGAACCGCATCGAGTATCTTGTTGCTTTCTCCAGGTTCGCCAAGTCCATGCGCGCGTTGTCGGTGAACGCGTCGAGCACGAACGCGGAGAGGTTCAGGCTTCCGAGGTCGCAGGCTCCATAAGGCTGGAGCGGCTGCTCGCTGCACGGGTTTGTGGTTATCACGTTCATCCCGTTGTACTCGCTCGGCGAGTACTTCTTGACCGTATCCCAGAATATCAGCCCAGGCTCGGCCCAGTCCCTCGCTGCCTTCACCAGTTCGTTCCAAAGCGCCCTCGCCTTTACCACGCGTTCGAACTTTCCGGCCTTCTGGCTCTCGAACCTGAGAGTGAAGTTCGTGTCCGCCTCGACGGCCTGCATGAACTCGTCGGTTATGCGCACGCTTACATTCGCATACCTGACCTTCTTCAGGTTCTGCTTCACCTTGATGAACTCGATAACGTCAGGGTGATCGACGCTTATGGTTATCATGAGCGCCCCGCGCCTTCCGTTCTGCCCTATCGTGTGCGTCGTCTCGCTCATTATCTCCATGAATGAGACCGCTCCGCTCGAGAATATGGCACTGTTGTTGACCCTCGCGCCCCTCGGCCTTAGCACGCTTATGTCCCCGCCGACCCCGCCTCCGAGGCTGTATGTCCTCGCCGCCTCCTTGCACCAGTCGAATATGGCCTCGAGCGAGTCGTCCTTGATGGGGATGACGTAGCAATTCCCAGTCAGTATGCCGTTGCCCAAAACAAATGTGTGAGTTAGAGGTTCGTCACAGCAGTAAACTTCCTCTTCTATGTCTGTTTCCTCTATTGTGTCTATGCCTATGGTGTACTTTTTCTTTGCTCCTTTTGATTTTCTAAATTTGGCAAGATGATCGGAACGCAAGAACAAGTCCTCAGACACTGCGGCTTTCCAGAATCCGAGTCGGTACAAGGGTGCGGGCTCTCCGTTATAGGGATTGCGTTCCCTGCACATGAAGATGTCATTGCCGACCAGTCCTACTCTGCCTAGCTGCGCTTTTATCGTTTCTAGATCGTCTTTGTTGTGCGAGTCTATTCCTGCGCTTATCCCCCGCGTGTCCATCCACCCATCCGTGCCAACATACCCGCTTATGAAGCCGTACCAGTACGAAGAGGTTTCAGATACAGGAGGAAGTTTTTTCAGGTTATAAACAGAGCGTATGCCGCTGCCCAACAAGGCCCCATTGAAAGTATCGTTGCCGCCGCTGTACTCATGGACCTGAGGCAGGTACTTCGCGAGCTCCCTTTGCGCTCCGAATAGCCAAACCGAATATGTCACACCAGAGTAGTTCTTGGTTCCGTCTCCGTATACAATTCCGTGAATCACACCTTCGTGATACTTAGAATCCTTTTTGGGCTTCTCCGGGAGGTTTATTACAAGACCATTGTCGCCCTTGTAGTCCATCAATTCAGCAGTAGTCTTCTTAATCAGTTGTTTGTTAGATCGTATTATCCAATTGTGGTTCGCAGTTGCAAATAAGGTGTCCCCGTTTTTCAGTCTAATCTTGTAGAGCTTCTGCCTGCCAAAACTTCTGAAATTGACTTTTGACCAGCCTTTTGGTGTCAGCACCTCAACCGTTTGCCCTACCAGGTCCTTTATCTTAACGCTTTCTAGTGTATTCAGATGTTCTATCCCTTGCAGTAGAAGTTTGTTGTTGTAGCCCGGTATCTGGGTGATCGCATCTACTGTCTTCTTTACAAGAACCGGCGTGTCGCCTCTTAGACAGTTGAGAAGTGTAGCCTTCTTCCTGGCCCCGGCCCCGAACATTATCCTGCCGCCCGGCACGAATCTGAAGTTCTCGAGCAGCCACGTGAACTTCTCGTGCCACTCGCTCCTCTTCGCGTCGTCGCTCTCCACTCCTGCAAGCTCCCTCGCTATCCTGCTCCACATCTCGCTCGGCAGCTTCTCTAATATGCTGCCCTTCTCGTCCTTGAGCGCGTACTTCTCGTAGAAGACGCGAGCGCGTATCTCGTCGCCCTTGAAGAAGTCAAGTGTCTCTTTCGGTATGCCTACTACCTGCGCACCCGCAACCTTCAGTTCCTCCTCTTCCTTTACATCAACACGCTTATCGTCCAGAGAAGCCACTCCTACACCTTCCACTTTATGAGAACCAAGCAGAACCCACTCAGTCAAACATTATTTCTCCAAAGATTTTAATACATAGACATGGGGAAATCGAAACCAAGATACACGTTTGTGTAAGCCGGTCTTTATTTTTCGCGATGTCTGCTCGCTCAGAAGCCCGCGAACTCCTTGATCCTCCTCTGCTTTATCTTTGCGAGCGTCTTCCAGTACTCGCGTATGTAGGGGTTTAGCCTCTTGCTCGCAAGGTTGGCCTTTATCGCCTCTATCGTGTACCTGTCGCTCGGGTAGCCGGAGCCTATCTCCACCCCGCTCTCGCGTTCTATCCTGTCCATCTCGCGGTCCCGTATCACCTTTGCGACGATGCTCGCCGCAGATACCGCCGGGTATCTCGCATCGGCCTTGTGCTCCGATATGACGCGTATGCCGCCGTTCGCCCTGTCCTTCTTTCCCGCAGAGGCGCCCACAACGAGCATCGGCTTCTTGGCCGACAGCTTCATGCGCATCCCGAAACGCTCGGCGCGCACGTCCGGCGAGTCTATGTACATCTTCTGCACGTTGCTCTCCAGCATGTCAACGAGCTGGGCGAAGCGTATGGCCTCGAGCTGGTTCAGCGACACGCCGCTGCGCATCGCGCTGTTTATCTCCTCGTTGCTTATCGGGTAGTACCTGACCTCCTCGCATATGTCGTGTATCTCGTCGAAGAGGAAGTCGCGCTTCCTCCTTGTCAGCATCTTGGAGTCGCGTACGCCTATCTCGGACAGGCGCCTCTCCCTGCCCTTGCTCACGCAGATGACGCTTACTACCAGGGGCCCTATCACCGCTCCCCTTCCTGCCTCGTCTCCGCCCCCAATCATCATACGTTTAGAATATGCTCAGCTAGCCTTTAAATCCCTATCAGGAAAATGGAAAGGCTTATGTTACGCTCTTCCTGTCCACTACTATGTAGTCGTTGACCGCCATGACGCTGTCGTAAGCCACTTTCAGCTTGCCGTCCTTCACATCAAGCTTCTTCACGAACTCGTTGTCCGCGTTAGGCTCGACGATCAGGCTGGTGAGCTTGCCGGTGACCTCGTTCAGCTCCGCGTCCAGGAACCTGCCCAGATCGATGCCGTCCGTGGTCACTACCTCCTTGCCGATTAGTTGTTCAGCAATAACATACTTTACCATTTTGTCGCCCTCTAAATGCAATATTCCCTATGCATGTAACATTTATAACTATACTACCTCTAGGACCGCCTTCTTCTTCATCGCGTTCAGCACGTGGCCGTAGTCGCGGTAGTGGATGAACGCCGTGATTGAGAGCGTGTATTCGCCCTTGTCTGTCGCCGTATCGCCGTAGATGTCAGCGCGCACCTGCTTCTCCTCTCCCGGAGCGAGCGTACCTACGCGCAGTTCCTTGGCCCCAGATAGCCCCGTCTCGTCAAGGCTGAGGCCCTTCGGCACCTGCACCACCACGGAGCTGAGAACAGACTCTGCCGTGAGGTTCTTCAGCCTCATGAGCAGCATGCTCGAGCCCTTCCTGTTGGCGTAGAGCCTGAACGGGATGAACTCGCTCGATACCTGATACGGCAGGCTCCTGCCGACCTCTGCCGCCGAGTCCTTCTTGCCGAATAGGTCGAGAATCTTCACACTGTCGCCGAAGAAGATGCTGCGTAAAAGTATTTAAATCTGAGGAGAAACTGCCAGTAAAAGCCAACGGCTACTCGGCCTCGTGCCTGACTATCTTCAGGAAGCCGGGCTTGGGGGTGTAGATGTCTCCGGTGCGGCTGAGGTCGTCTATATACCTCTTCGCCGTGCTCCTGTCGACTCCCGCCTTCTCGGCCTCTTCCATGACGCGCTCGAACCTCGCCTCCTTCTCATCCGTTTCGAGCTTCTTGATTATGCCCATCATCAGGTTGATCTTGTCGACCTTCTCCTTGGAGAATCCAGTGGTGAGTATGTCGACGTTTATGGCGCCGCCCTTCTCGACCGCCAGCGTCTGCAGCATGTAGTTCACAAGGCCTATCGCTATCTCGGCATCGCGCATCTCCACCACATCCGCAAGCCTCGTCTTTGCGCTCGACTCCGCGAGCCTCACCAATCCTTCTATCTGCCTCGGAGTTATCGGCGTCGTGCCAGAGCGCATGCCCAGCTTCCTCAGCTCCAGGTAGAACTTCTGTATGCGCTCCACTGCATCGGGCGCCAGTCTCGGATTCACGTTCCTCTTCGCATACGCAACGTACTTCCTCATCACTTCCGATTTGATCGGGGGCGACTCCACCTGCTCGACGCCCTCCAGCTCCGCAAGCTGCGCGCCCGCTGCTGCGTGCTGCACCAGTATGTGGTGGGCTATGCTCCTGTCCTGCTCCTCGTTCATCAGGTCCCTGATTGGGAATATGAGGTCGAATCGCGAGAGGAGCGTGGGCGGTATCTCGAACTGCTCCGCGGGGAGCACGTTGGGGTCGAACCTGCCGTATTTTGGATTGGCC
>JAKASF010000013.1 GCA_021828295.1 Microcaldota archaeon | reverse complement strand
GTCAGCTTCGTCGCGGCAAGGGAGCCCAATGTTATTCCTCTGTTGAGTATGGAGCCGATCAGCGTTGTGAAGGTGAAGCTTCCTGCCGATGCAGCAACTCCAGCCTCTCCCAGCCAGACCTGCTGGCCCGAGACGCTGCACGTTGCGGTTGTTACAACGCAGCTCAGGTTGCTCTGCCCGCCGACTGTTGCGGTTACAGGCGTTGACGTGAAGGCAAGGTTGCCTATCACAGCCGCGATGTTAGCAGCCACTACACCGTCGCTAGGTTGCGCGGTGCCTCCAACTACTATCTGCACCACCGGTTGTCCGGCGCTGTTTATGATTGGTATGTTGCTGAAGGACACAGGTCCTGCAACCGCAAGCCCGAAAAGAAGGCTCGCCGCCAATACTCCGATTCGCTTTGCGTTTAGTCTATTCATTTTCTCACTTAATGTTCGGGATACCTAAAAACTGTAAGGTATTTAAAGCTTATGCAGTAGTGGCTTAGCGCCTCTTAGAAACTTCGTCATTTGATGTATTGGCCTTCTTGGATAGGCTAAGTCATTCGACGTAAGGCAAAGTGGGCCTGATGACAGAACTTCGCCATTCGCTCCTATACCGGCCATCCGCTGCACACTCCCTATATATAGTATATTAGGGATTAAAGATTGATAAAGCGATTGGATGTGCGGCATTGTGGTCTATTCTGGGAGGGGGAGGGACGATGCGCCGGCCCTGGTACTCGAGGGACTGAAGAAACTAGAGTACCGAGGCTATGACTCCTGGGGCATAACAAGCGTTGATAGGAAGGGCAGGGTCTCAACGCTAAAGAGGGTTGGCAAGATAGGGGGCGCGGACCCTAGGAGCGTTCGCAAGCTACTGGGCTCCGGCAGCGTAGCCGTAGGCCACACGCGCTGGGCCACCCACGGGGGCATAAGCGAGAGGAACGCGCACCCGCAGTTCGACTGCGCTGGCAGGATAGCAGTGGTGCACAACGGCATAATAGAGAACTACCAGGAGCTCAAGGCGCCGCTGGTTGCGAGAGGGCACAGGTTCACATCCGAGACAGACACAGAACTGATAACACATTATATAGAGGAGTATATGGGGAAGGGCCTGAGCCTTCAGGAGGCGGCCAGACTCGTAGCGAGGAGACTGAAAGGCAGATCTGCGTTCGTAGCCGTTGATACAAGGAGCTGCAGGATAGCGGCCGCAAGGCTCGGGGCTCCGCTCATAGTGGGAGTAGGCGACAAGGGACGGCTGTTCATCAGCTCTGACGTGAGCGGCTTCCTGGACCATACGAAGAGGGTCATGTACATAGATGACAACGAGATGGCCGCGCTGTCTGGAAGCGGGGACCGCTCCCGCATGCCATCGTTCTTCGAGATAGGAAGCGGGAAGAGGGTGAGGAAGAGGATAATCACAGTGGGCTGGAAGGGCGGGACCGAGAGCAAATCGGGATACGAGCACTTCCTGATAAAGGAGATAATGGAGCAGAAGCGAACAATAGCTCAGGCGATAAACCAAGATGATTGGAGGATAAGGCAGGCTGCCGGACGGATCAGGAACGCATTCGGCGTCTTCATAGTCGGAGCTGGAACTGCAGGGCGAGTGTGCGCTGCGGGGGAGTATCTTTTCTCTGACATAGCCAGGAAGCACGTCAATTCTGCTGTGGCTTCGGAGTTTGCAAGCTACAGGCACTACCTCACCAGGAAGACGCTGATGATAGCGGTGTCGCAGAGCGGCGAGACCGTGGATCTTCTCGATGCGATAGACGTGGCGAAGTCGAAGGGAGCGAGGGTGCTCTCCCTTGTGAACGTCTTCGGCTCCACGCTGATGCGCGCTAGCGACGACTACCTCATGCTGAACGCCGGTGCTGAGAAGGCGGTGGCGAGCACCAAGGCGACCACGGCCCAGCTCTCGCTGCTGACGCTGCTCGCATACGCGACTGCTGGCAGGCTCAAGGATGGGAAGCGCCTGCTCCTCGACACCGCTGCGCAGGTCAACGACATGCTGAACCCGAGATACGAGGACAGGATAAAGAGACTGGCGAGAAAGCTGAAGGGACAGAAGGACATCTTCGTAATCGGCAGGGGCGTCAACTACCCGATGGCAGAGGAGGCTGCGATAAAGCTCCAGGAGACCAGCTACATACACGCGCACGGGTTTGCTGGAGGTGAGCTCAAGCACGGGCCGCTCGCGCTAGTGCGCAAGGGCAGCGCATGCATCGTAATGGCGGCTAACGACGACTCAAAACGCGAGATAATGGGCAACGCGATGGAGGTCAGGGCCAGGGGCGGGTACGTGATAGGCGTGGCGCCGGAGAACAGCGACGTCTTCGACTACTGGCTGAAGGTGCCCGATGCCGGCAGCGCGAGCCCGATAGTGAACATAATACCGGTGCAGATCCTGGCGTACCACCTGGCTTTGCTGCGCGGCATAAACCCGGACTATCCGAGGAACCTGGCAAAATCCGTAACTGTCAAGTGAAGAGTATTTATGTTTAGGCGTCATTAGGTGAGCCTGAGAGCGAAAACATGGCAGCAAAGAAACAAGGAGCAGGGGGCTTCTCCCACTACTACAGGTTCCTGACAAAGTGGGCTAGCTCGCAGAAGCTAAAGGCCGAGAAGTTCACGCTCATACTGTCGCCGCACGTTGACGACGCGTTCCTCTCGCTCTACTCCACAATCGTATCCGGCGCGCTGGGAAGGAACATAGTCTGCGTGAACGTCTTCTCCGTGTCTGACAGCAAGGTGACGACCAACACCGCCACCGACTTCTCCGCAATAGCAGGCACAAGCATAACACGCCTGAAGGAGGAGCTGGAATTTGCAGACCACCTCCAGACCAAAGGGGTAAGCTACCTGCCGCTCTTCTTGGGCTTCAACGCTGAGGAGATAGACCTATACTACCAGTTTGTGGCGAGCAGGGGCGCGCGTTTGCTGCCGTCAAAGGTCATGCGGGCGAGCGCCGAGCGATTCCTGCGCTCGTACGCGGCGAGAAGGGCGTTCAGGATAAGGCTGCGGGCAACGCTCGATACGCTTGTCGAGAACTTTGGATCCGGAGTGGGCTCTGTGCTGGTTCCGATCGCCGCGGGGGGCTCTCTAGACCACCTTATGCTCCGCCAGGCAATCGGCACATTTCCCAACAGGTTCAAGGTTGGCCTCTACGCCGACGTGCCGTACACTCACGAGTACGGCGTGGACTCTATCCACGCGCTACACGAAAAAGCGACAAAGGAGTTCACAAGAGTACAGCAGCGTAAGTTCGACGCTGGCGAGAGGATCAGATTGTTCAGGAAGCTATATCCGAGCCAGTACTCAAAAGACATAGACCTGGCGCTCAGGAGCATAGGCAAGAGCACCGGAGAGGTAATCTTCTGGAACAGGTAACTAGGACCTCTTGGTCAGGGCGTTGTGCTGCGCCTGCAGCTCCCTGAACTTATCCTCGTAGAACGTATCTACAAGATGCGCGCTTCTCTGCACAAGCAGCGTTGTCCCCTCTGATGTTGAGACGTACTGGTGCAGCGTCAGCGGAGGTATGTAGAAGACGAGATTGCTCTCCTGCAGCTGAAGCGTCCTCTTGTTGCCGTCAAGGTCCTCGAGCCTCCAGTCCATGCTGCCCTTCAGCACGAAGAGGACTTCTTTTGCCGTGGGGTGGAACTCGCTGCCGCCTATGTTCCCATTGGGTATGCCGGCCACTAGATAGCTCCTGTGGCCCTCATTCCCATCGTTGAACTCTGCATACTCATCCTTGGTCATTCGCTCGAACACTGTTATTGTGGCGCCGCTCCTGCTCTGCAGGAACTCCATCCTTGCGCCGTCTTTTACCATCGGGTCCGGAAGCGGGTCGCCCCTCTTCATTACCTGTATCTGATCGATCGTCTGGGTCTTGGTTGCCATGTTAACAGACAGTGTCTGTTCTGCCCGTTTTTAAGCGTTGGCGTTATAGGCTCACGGCCTGAAGGCTCTGCCCATCTTGGGTATTATCACGCCGTCCCCGAACTTCTTCTTTGTCAGGCTTGATACCCTTCTCATTAGGCTCTGGTACCTGGCCTTGCTTCCCTTCCACATGCGGTAGTAGCCGATCACCTGCTCTGCAAACCTTTCGGTGTCGAACTTCTTGACAAGAGCGCCCTCCACGCCGTCGGTCACTATGCCCCTGTATCCGTCGCCGTCAAACGTGACTATCGGAATCCCGAAAGACTGCGCCTCGAGGAAGACAAGAGGGAAGTAGCGCAGCTCGTCTCCTCGTGCCGTGAAGGCAAGCAGGCTTGCTGTCTTGTACTGCTCCTTGACCTTTTCATAGGGCAGGAACCCAAGCCACTTGACGCTGTCCGGATACTTCTCCGCGAGCCTCTTCACAAGCGGCTCTCCGTCGCCTCCAGCCCCCGCAATCCTGAACTCTATACCGGGTTCTCTCCTAGCCACCTTCTCGGCGACCTCGCAGAACAGATCCACGCCCTTCTGGTACCTGGGCAGTCGCCCCACAAACAGCGCAGTGAACTTTTTCTGATTTACTTTGGCCTTCTGGTCCTTGAACTCTGCAAATCCGGGTATCTGGTAGACGCGTGCTTTGGGAATGCGCTTCTTCACTATCCCCGTATCGTACGAGTTGAGCGAGTGGAAGTACCTTATCTGCTTGAGCACCTGCCGATACACCACAGCGCCGCTCTTGGTGAGCAGGCCCGGCGTGCTCTCGAAGATGCTGCCGAATATCCTGTTCTGTATCGCGAAGACGAACTTCTTCTTGTAGACGTTGGCGAAGAAGACTGCATAGGCGAGCAGCAGTGGGTTGTGGGTTATGCAGTATATGGAGTCTGTTTTGCGTATAGCATCTGCAAGACGCCTCAGGCCGGCTGGTTTAGGGACCATGAAGATGACGTCTTCTGTCTTGAACAGACGCAGGTTGAAGCTGCTGCACTGAACGTCGACGATCTGGTCCTCCAGCATGCCATACTCGCGGAGAAGAGAAGCCTTATCGCGTCTCTGCTCGTCCCTCTTGGATATCGGGTTCAGCAGGGACACGTCGCACATGCCTTTAAGCTTCTTTGCCATGTCGAAGGCAAGATGCTCGCCGCCGCCGAACATCGAGAGCGAGTTAGGGATTATGAGAAGCTTGTACTTGCGCATGCTGACCACTCGAAATCAGTATGGATTTGAGATGTTGTTTTAATATAGGCAGTGTTTCGATGCTTAAGAGCCGTTTCCTGTTAGATGAGATATACTATTTATAAATAGGCAATACTATTTAAAAATGAAACTGCCAGAATAGCTCGTTAGCAGGCCACTGTAGAAAAGATATATATAAATACAGGTTTAACGATTCATAAATAGCATTTGGGTAGAGACTATGAAGATCTTGGTAACAGGAGGAGCTGGCTTCATGGGAAGCCACCTCTGCGAGAAGTACGTGAAGGAGGGCCACACCGTTGTCTGCCTCGACAACTTCATGAACGGCGACCTTGGCAACGTAAGGGCTCTGCTCAACTACAGCAACTTCAAACTAGTCAACGGGGATGTCAGGAACTTCGACATGGTGGAGAAGCTCGCGAGGGACTCTGATGTGATATTCCACCTTGCCGCGCAGATACACGTAGACAGGTCGATAATAGAGCCGAGGATGACATATGACATAAACGTCTTCGGGACTTTGAACGTGCTCGAGGCCGCAAGAATATATGACGTTAAAAAAACAGTACTGGCCTCGTCCAGCGAGGTATACGGGCCGGCGCTCACCGCGCCGATGAAGGAGTCGCACCCGCTCCGCGCACCGCACATATACGGAGCGAGCAAAATCGCGCAGGACAGGATGGCGTTCGCATACATCAACACCTATGGCATGAACGTCACCATAACGAGGCCATTCAACGTCTTCGGACCCAGACAGAAGGATACCGGATACGGGGGCGCCATAGGCATATTCGTCAGGAGGGCGCTTTCTGGAATGCCGCCCATAATATATGGGGACGGCAAGCAGACCAGGGACTACACGTACATAAAGGACACGGTGAACATGTACGACCTGCTACTGAAGCACGACAAGCCCATAAGGGAGCCGATAAACTTCGGTACGGGCAAGGAGATCAGCATACTTGGCCTCGCCAAGCTCATAATCAGGGCTGCTGGCAAGGAGGGAACTCTCAAGCCGGTGTTCGTAGACAAGAGGCCCGGAGAGGTGTCGAGGCTCATAGCGGACGCGAGCAACGGCAAGAAGCTCCTGGGCTGGCAGCCGAAGTACACGCTGGAGCAGGGCTTAGAGGAGTACGTAGACTGGTACAAGAACTACAAGTCCGAGGAATGGGCAAAGCCCGGTTGACCGCATGGCAGATAACAGAATCCCGTACATGAGGCCGTCTGTGGGCCAGGAAGAGATAGACGAAGTAGTGGACACGCTGAAATCCGGGTGGATAACCACAGGGCCCAAGACGCACAAGTTCGAGGAGATGGTTAGGGACTATGTCGGGGCCAAGAACGCGATCGTGCTCAACTCATGCACAGCCGCTCTCCACCTATCCCTAATAGCCGCCGGGGTCGAAGGAGGAGAGGTGATAACAACCCCATACACGTTCGCGGCAACAGTGAACACAATAATCCAGTCGGGAGCAAAACCGGTGCTGGTCGACGTTCAGAAGGACACGTTCAACATCGATCCGGCAAACATCGAGAAGGCAATAACCCCGAAGACAAAGGCGATTGTGCCGGTAGACTACGCGGGGCAGGCATGCGACCTTGACGAGATAAACAAGATAGCAAAGGAGCACAACCTCAAGGTGATCGAGGATGCCGCACATGCAATTGGCGCGAAATACAAGGGCAAGCGGCTGGGCACAATGGCAGATTCTACATGCTTCAGTTTCTACGCTACCAAGAACATGACGACAGCAGAGGGCGGGGCCGCTACTACCAACGACGAGAAGATCGCGAGCAGGGTAAGAATGCTCGGGCTGCACGGGATGAGCAAGGATGCGTGGAAGAGGTACGGGGACAAAGGAAGCTGGTACTACGAGATAGAGGATCTCGGCTGGAAGTACAACATGACCGACATCGCTGCTGCGATGGGGATGCATCAGTTGAAGAAGCTGGATGGCTTCATAGAACAGAGGAGGGAGATTGCAAAACGCTTCAACGAGGAGTTCTCGAAGGTCGACGGCCTGATAACGCCGACGGAGAAGAAGGACAGGTTGCACATCTATCACCTCTATCCGCTCCTGCTCGAGAACTACGACAGAGCAAAGTTCATAGAAAAGATGAGCGAGCAGGGCATTGGGTGCAGCGTGCACTTCATACCGATCCATATGCATCCGTACTACAAGAAAGCTTTGGGTTACAGGGAAGGTCGGTTTCCTGTTGCCGAGTGGTTGTATAAGCGGGAAGTGTCACTTCCGCTCTACCCTGCGATGAGCGATGTCGATATTGAGCGGGTAATAGAGGAAGTGAAGAAGATAGTCAAAACCAAATGACGTCTTCTGCCTGGCGCGGCCGGTGTGCTAGAACTACACAGTAAGCTTCCCTGAGTTGTGCTTCTGCTTTATCAGTTCAAGAAGAAGCACTATGCCCCCCCCGTTCTTATATTTCTTGTTGAGCCTGCTGACAGTTTTCTCGTTGTCAAGCCCCAAGAATTTTGTTATCCCTGTTTTGTTTATTGCCTTCGATATCTCGAGGATCTCCCTGCCCTCCGGATCCTCCTGCCATTTTCTGATTTGTTTCAGGTGCGCTCTCTCGCTTGGTAGGATGTGGAGTATGCCTCTCACATTTCTCTCCTCTATATAGTAAGCCAAGTCCAGCAGCGAGTAGTACATAAAGTAATCGAAATCGCTCAACTCTTGGTTTCTCTTTTTGAGAGTCAGACGCTGATAACCTTCCAGTAATGCAAGCACGAACTTACCGAGTCTTCTGTCCCTGATGTTTCCGTTGCTCGGCATAACTGCCTTTGAGAGGAGCTCCATCACTTTCTTGTTGTGCAGCTCATATGTAAGTCGCTCGAACTTCTCCATTGCTCCGTACTGCTCAGCAGTATTCCTACTCATGAGCTCCGAGAGATGCATCAAGTAGTGCTCCTTCTTCTTGAGCTTGCCCAGGGTTCCTAGCACAGACGGCTGCTCATGTGGGATACCACGGAATGTTACACTGCCGCGCCTGAAGAGTCTCACCTGCCAGGTAAAGAAGAGAGGCAAACTGCGGGGATTCTTGACTTCCTCATACCTCTTTATCGCGAGAGCAGCATTTCCAGTACTGCCGGTTATGCGGCCGAGCTCTTCCTTCAGCGCCGGCGATAGCCGTTCGTCTGTGTCAAGCATAAGCACCCAGTCGCCCCTGCATTTCTTAAGAGCGTACATTCTCAGCGGATCAGGGTAGCCCAGTGGTACGACGTAGAATATGCGGAGTTTCTTAAGGTTAAATCTGTCCCTGCCCCTGAAGAGCGTCTTTCTGTCCTTCGCCCTGCTCGAGTCCATCAGCACCACTTCATCTGCGATATTGTATATGTCTCTAACTAGGCCGATTGTGTTCTCCGCCTGCCCTTTTGAGAATATCAAGACAGTAAGCTTCGTCATGGGTGTTCAGATTCCTTTTATTCGACCATTAATAAAATAGGACTGTTTACACCGGCGCACATGCATACCCTATAAAAGCGCTTATTGAACATATTAGATACAGGGTTGATGAGAATGGAACGGAGCAGGGTATTGAATGCCGGAGCCTGGCTTGACAGAGAGGGCACCGACTTTATAGATCTGAAGCGGCCTCCTGGCAGACCCGAAGTTAAACTATGCGACCTTAACTCCGATGCGGTGCCATACAAAGACGGTACCTTCGACAGAGTAATATGCAGGCAGGTGCTCACACACCTCTACAATCCAGTTCATGCCCTTTCTGAATTCCACAGGGTCCTTAAAAAGCAGGGCGTCCTCTATCTGACAGTACCGAACGAAAAATTTCATGTGCTGTTCTCGGATAGTTACAAGGGGAAATTTGCAAAGGAATGGGACGCTATAAATAAAAGGAGGGAAAGCAGAAGTTACGTGTATCTCCTATACAACATGCACAATATCAGGACGCTTTTGGAACGGGCCGGCTTCACAAGAATAAGCTCCGAATACGGGTTTGTAGGCTATGAGACGATCAGACTCAGGGTCTATAAAGCGTTTTTTGGGACGCTTTCTTTGTTTTCGAGACCAACCTTCTGCCCTCAAATCATAACCAATGCAATAAAATGATGATGCACTCATAAGTAGTGAGATGCCATGCACAGTGAAATCTATCTGACAACGCAAAAGCCGAATCCCAAAAGCGTTGCCTATTACTGCCCACAGTCCCTGTTTTACATATTATTCTCGCCCCTCATGGAAGACAGACTCGACAGATACCTTGCCGAGAAGGTAGGAAAGAAGTACCTTACCTTTTACGAGGGCAGGAACGGCATATATCACATATTGAAGTATCTGAAGAAAAATTTTGGATCGACACGGAGTTTTCTGCCTACAGAGATATCACCTGAAAACTCATATTCTGTGATTGTGGCCTGCAACAAGGCAGGATATGAGATTGTTTACTACACAGGCACGCCAAGAGGACTGAAGAAGAACGACGTGGTAATTCTCTTAGACAGCTCTATCAGACTCCCAGAATACGTCTTTTCGATACAGGACAACGCAAGAAATGCTCTGATGCCTGCAAAGAGATACGATTTCACGTTGTACAGTTTCGCGATAGGCAAGCCCATACCTGGCCCGAGAGGCGGGGTTGTGGTAGTAAATAAAAAAAGGGTGGACGGCTTCCTGAAAGTCGGGAGGTTACTCGTGGCGCCGGACCCGTTCACTGAAACCAAGTCCTACCTTAGGTATCTCCTATTCTATAAGATAAAGAACTACCAGTTACTTCGCCGTCTAATGCACTGGGAACTGCTTTTCAGATATGTAAAAGGAAATGATTTCACGCATGAGATAATAGTAAACGACAACTATTCTATGTGCTCTGTGTCGAAGAAGATAGTATCGGTCCTCTTAAAATAGGTTGCATGCATATTAGTAAGGATTGAATGGGCAGGACGGTATACCTTATAGGGTTGGACAGCGTACCCGTCAGAATCCTAAAGGAGATTTCTAATGATGAGAGATTTGATGCAATCCGCTGGTTTGTGAGGAGCAGCGACCTTCAGGATTTGAAGTCACACATACTGCCTGTGACTGCTTCTGCGTGGCTTACTATATATACCGGCATGCGTGAAGGGGAGCTGGGACTTTACGATTTTATGAAACTTGGAAGCAACTATGGGGTAGAACTTGCTGACTATAACATAAACCAATCAAGGATGGTGTGGGAGTCTGGAAAGAGGTGTCTTGTGATAACCCCGCCCATGGTCACGCTGCCTTCCGAGAACCCCAAGGTGGACATGATTACGGGCTTTCCGAGCAGATACAAGCCGAACAACAACCAAGTGGGGCAGGTGATGAACAATGTGGGCCTTGTTGAGGAGCCAGATGTGGAGCGGCGGATAGACAATGGGACCATAACTCCAAGACAGGCGGCAAAAATCCTGGCAAACGAAGTAAGAAAGAAGACAGAGTTCATGCACCGCATGCTTGCAAAAAAAGAGTACGATTTTGTATTCTTGTGCATAACAGAAACAGATAGGATACAGCACTTCACGCTCAGCAGAAAAGACTGGAAGGAGATACAGACCCCTATCTATGAGGCGATAAACGACATATTCAGGTACCTTAGAAAACTTTCGGAGAACGAGGCCATAGAGATAATTGCTGTTTCCGACCACGGCGGGATCGCTACCTACAAGAAGTTCCTGGTCAATGAATGGCTCATGAGGGAAGGGTTCGCTGTTGTCAGGAACGGGCAGCATAGGAGCCTCGTGGTGCCCGCGTCGATAACAAACAGCGATTTTGCCAGAAGCGTATACGCCAAAATGCCAGAAGCCGTAAAAGGAAGGATCAGAAAAAGCGGGATAGCTGACAACTTCAATCGATTCAGACCTTCAGACCTAGATCCCAACAAAACAGTTGCGTTCTCGGCTACGAGCACTGATAAGATAATCCCGATATGGTTTAACGACGAACGTTTTAAAAACGGAAGACACGTAGGTAACGAAGTTAAAAAGAGGCTTGTCAGGAAGTTGAAGCGACTCAGCTTTGTAACCCAAATAACGGATGGCAGAAAGTATTATGGACTGACAAAGAAGTTTGTTGTGCCTGATCTGCTTGTGGAAGTCAAGGACGGCTATACCGTGAAACCAAACGAGGTAGGGGGCAGAGTGATAGAACCAGTAAACCTGAATAGGGGAGGTGAGCATACGAGATACGCGCTGATAGGCACCTACCCGAGAGTGCTCAAGAAAGGAAAGAAGTACAGCATAAAAGACGTGAGAGGAGTTATAGAGACACAGCTCCGCACTCACCTGTAAAAAAGCTTCAGAACCGGATTGTACACCTTAACATAAGCAGTCGTTTCTTCTCTTTCCGTTCCGAAACTGCTTTCAAACTTTTTGCCAGCTTCTTCTCTCCCGTCCCCCAACGAGCGCAGGTTTATCTTCTGGAGACGGTCCTTCAGCGCCTCTTCTATCATGGTATAATGCGCGAGCCTGGTGGCCATGCTCACCTTGTCTTCGATTCCAGGTATCGTGCCTATCGCGTTTATTATGTACAGCATGTACATCTGCTTCTCCGCGATGCACGCGTAATCGGCGGCGAGTATCCTGCCCTCCGCATCCTTTACGTTCACGAGCCTGTGGTCCGGGTGCATGTGAAGCATGCTTTCGCTCAGCTCGTACTTTTTAATCTTCTTGGCGGACATAAACTCGTTCCAGAGCTTCGCGAACCCTTCATAGTCCTCATTCGTCTCCACCTTGAAGTTCTCCCTTCTGGCGCGCCTTATCTCTTTCTGCGTAGTCCTGTCAAAACTCCTATAAATTGCTTCCATAGTCTTGTTTAAAGCAATCACGGCAAAGTAGCTTTTCTTCGGTATAAAAGAATTATCTTGAGGTTCCTGTCTAACGAAATAGAACTGCACTATATCGTAGCCTCTTATATCGTACGGCTTCTCCGCGTACCAAATCTCTTTCATCTTGAAGAGGTATCTCTTTGATGTTGCTTCAAACACGCAATCACGTTATACCAGAGACTGTTTCTTGAAACCATGACCATAGCCGAAATATTCGAGGATAGTCGGAGCTATGTTGACTACAGACGGTTCTTGCAGCTTTAAAGTGTGCCGTTTTATGCTTTTGTCATTGCTTATTACTCCTATCACTCCTTGTCTGGTATGGTCACCGCTTCTACCCAGCTCGGGTTTCATGAACAATCTGTCTCTTGAGTAGTAACCAAAGTCTACGATATATCCTCTCCTTAGCTCGAAGAGTATATCAGGTAGTATTAGCGTATTAAGCCCGGCATAGTATTTTGTGCCATCGTATACCTGCTTGATGGCAAGGTTGCCATCCTCGCACCTGATTCGGTTCAACTCCTGCATTATTTTCTTTTTCAGTCGCTTTGACTCAACACCGGCAACCCCTGGCTTGGAGAAACGGCTATCGTTCATCCAGATCATACCAACAGGTCCGTATGATACCGCGGAGAATGCTTTTGTGTTCTTCATATCCAAATCAGTCTCATACATCTTCATGTACCCTTCATCGACTTTCTCTAAACTATTGCTTATGAACCTCTCTGCGGCATCCTTCACGCCCGCAGGCAGCTTATTGTATACAGCCCTCCTGAAACCTAGTTTCATTACCGCTTCGCTGAGGCGCCGCTTTACTTCTGCACCGTTTCCTTCGGGCTCCTTCTCGAATCTTTTCTCAGCGGTTGAATTGAATTTAGCATATCCCTTGTTAATCAGAAATGCATTGGGAAGGAACTTGTTTGCTACAGGCTGCGCGCCGTGGTCTGACACAAGCATGACCAGAGATTCCTCATCATTCTTCTTTGTGTAGTCAATCAACCATTCTGTAAACTTTGACACCTCTCTATAAATGGGCGTCATATACTCCATTGCATTCGGGTTGCTGAGGGCGTAGTGCTGTATCCTGTCCGTTTCCGTGAAGCATACGAATATCAGATCGTAGTTCCCTTTGGATATCAGCTCCTTGCTCATTTCGGCTCTCGCCTTTATGCTTCTGGAATATTTTCGCACTCCTTTACTCAAAGGCAGCTCCTTTGCGTCAAGTTGCACCCCAATCTCGGGGTCTCCTGAGAATCCGTGCTTCTTCGCTGCGGCTTCAAGTCGTCTGTTGCTAAATTTGGGTCTGAGAGGCCAACCAGTGATTAGGTCCACATTCGGAGAGACGGTGCTATCGAAGACCATTGGTGGAGTTACGATGAGGCTCTTTATCCCTCTATCCACAAGCAGTTCCCAGAACGGCGGTGCCTCCTTGCTATTGAAGTAGATCAGTTGCCTAGTGTAATTACGGTCAATGAAAAGAAAGTCGATTACTCCGTGCGCCGCTGGCTGCAAGCCCGAATAGATGCTCGGCCACGCGGCTGCGGTCACAGGAGGCAGTGTTGATTCCAGTTCTGTCAGCACACCTTCGTGGAGAAACTCGCCAAAACCAGACATACCTTCGAGTTTTGAAAGCCTCTTGAGCAGCCACAGGGGGGCTGAATCAACTCCGATAAGATAGAGTTTCTTTCTGCTCATACCAAACTATATAAGTTATGCGATTATTAATTATGCTGTCTGGTAAGCACTGACAGAAACTTTATTCTAGGAGATACGTTTGAGCAGCGAAGGAGGAGATAGCCGCAAAACAGTAGATACTATATTTAACGCTTCTACAGCCGTTGCGTTTATCGCAACGGTCATAGCGGTCTTGGCCACGTTTGCAAATTCTCCCATCTGGTTTTCTGTAAGCGCAGTAGCTGCTGAGGTTGCGGCATTCGCAACCATGCTCCTTTCTGCGCACTTCAGAAGCATGCCGCAACTTTTTGCCGTTGCGGCCGCACTGTCTCTGCTGGTTATGTACCTGCTGGGCGGCGTTTTCTGGCTTGCGATATGCTTGACGCTGGTGGCTGCGCTCGCGCTTGCTTATTACAGGAAGATGCTATTGGTCTTCGCAGTTCTCGCGGTAGCGATAATCTGCATCAACGTGCTCTTTAGATCCCCGCTTCTGCAGTTCTACGGCTTCTACGAGCCAGACGGCTACTACCACTACACGATGATAGAGACAGCGATAAGGAACGGCTTCCAGATACCACCGTACTCGCCGCTCTCCGGATGGCCGCCCAGCTGCTCGAGCCCAAACTATCCTCCGTGCGGAACCAATTACGCCCACGGAGAGGCATTGGGCCTGTACTGGGTGACGCTCATACCCTACTTCTTCCTCAGGTTCGCCGGGGTCAGCGCGTATAACCTCATGCGCCTGATTCCGCTGCTGTACGGGGTGCTTGACGGCCTCCTTGCGTATCTGCTCGTGAGGTACTGGAGCAAGGATAGGTTCCTGGGGCTTCTGGTCATGCTATTCGTCGCGCTCAACATGGGCAACGCTGCGAGGACCAGCGCGCTGATATACAGGGGCGACAGCTTTGTCACCACCTTCCTGTTAGGCGCGCTGATAACAACTGTGGCGATATTCAAAATCAAGAGCAGGAACCGGAAACTGGCTCTGGCGGCGAGCTCGGCCCTGCTCCTCTCGCTCTGCAACCTGGTCTGGAACGGGGCGCCATTCGCTACCGCAACCTACATGCTCGCCTTCATACTGCTGCTGATCCTGGGCTTCGCGTACGAGAGACGCGACATGATCGAGAACAGCGGCTACATGCTTTTGGCGCTCGGCGTGTGGTTCATATTTGTCAACCTATTCAGGGCAGCAGGCTTGGTACTCAGCCCTCAGACTTTTACGGGGAGCAGCTTCTTCATCGTGTTCGTACCGCTTGTTGCAGGCTGGGCTTTGGCAGACTATGCCACTCTGAAGACACGCGAGATGCGCATACCCTATCTTGGCACTCCGGCCAGCAGACTGGCAGTCTCAATGGTAGCGATAGCAGTCATCTTCGTGGCAATCTACCTGTTCATACCTCACGTGGTCGACGAGATCTTCGTCACCAACGGCTTCTACATAACCAGCGCCTTCGCCTCAACCATACAGGAACTTCAGGCGCCAAGCTACTCCTTCCTCTTCGCGAGCTTCAACTTCCAGAACTTCACTAACCCGATGGGCCTGGTCATGCTCGTCGCCACTTACTTCTCCTCTGCGTGGATAGTGCCGTTCTGGCTCGTCCTTCTCGCCTTCTCGCTCACGTACCTGTTCATGCAGGTGCATCATGAGGAGCATATGCACCACGCGCTCCTTGGCGGAAAGCACTCGTGGAAGTTCGAGGTCAACGAGGCCGTGGTGGTGCTCATCGCCTACTTCGCGCTCACCGCATATCTGCAGATGAACGCTATAAGGTTCAACTCGCTCATATCCGTGCCGCTGAGCATCTTCGGCGCCTTCACCCTATACTGGCTCGTGCTCTTCATCAGGGACAGGAAGCCGGTGTTCAACATGACCTACGCCTCGCTTATAGGCACTGTCATGATACTCTACTTCGCAGCCACGATAAAATCGGCCGTGTCATCTGGCAGCATACCAATAGCGCTCCTGCTCTTCGAGATCGCCGGGGCTGTTGCCGTGTCCGTGTTCATCGCCTCCGTTCTCTACCAGATCTTCAGCTCCATAATCTATGGCGACAAGCTCAGCATAGCCCTCCTCGCCATAGCCGCTATGGCAGGCTCGTACGCGCTGCTGCCCGCAGGCTTCATGTTCGTCGCGCTAGCCCTGCTCGCAACAGCCATACTCTCGTTCGGCGCGTACAGCACGATGAGGCGCTGGCAGCACGTGAACAGCGCCTACTACCTCTCGCTTGCTGCCATAGCCTTCCTGGTGCTCATCCTAGTGTATACAGACATAGGCTACACGCAGAGCCTCTACCCTGCAGACGAGGTTACCCCGCAGTTCATACAGGCGATGGCCTGGATGAGGAACAACACCGCAGTGAACAGCGTCGCGCTAACCCTGTGGCCTGACGGCTCCCTGGTTGAGGGGGTGGCGAACAGGACCACGGTAACGGACAGCGTGGGCTCCCAATTTGCCTACAAGGGCGACCCGTTCGCAGCCTGGCTGCTGAACTCGAGCACCGATCCAAGGTTCCTGCTTGCAAACATAACCGGCGCACCCGACTACCTGATTGCGCGACAGGCCTGGATGTACGAGATCGGCGGCATATACACCGAGGCCAACATAAGCACGAACGAGAGCAACTTCGGCTACGACCAGTTCAACAGCCTCAACGAGAAGACCAACTCCACTGCCCAGCTCTACGAGTTCTTCGGGAGCAACCTGCAGGTCGACACGCAGATCACGAACACCTCTAAGGGCCGCGTGGTCTCCAGCTACATAGTGCAGAACACGGGCATAATCCCGTTCGCGAGCGTCGAGTTCTACAACGTGCTTGACGGCAACTGGTCCATAGTGAACCAGACCCTCTTCAACCAGACCAACGGGGACACCTTCGTGATAATGTACTCGCAGGTGCCGGCCCCGAACCTCTACGTCAACATAACAGGAGCGTACATCTTCAGCCCCGACCTCCAGAACAGCAACATGGTCAAGTTCCTGTACCAGTGCGGCTACGTGGCCTGCACGTGGAACAACAAGGTCGCGAGCCTGCAGCTCGTCTTCGCCAACCAAGATACGAAGATCTTCCACATAAGCTACAACGCGAGCAACTCCACAGTAGCTGCGGCGCTGTCCAGGTTCCCTAGGAAGTGATCGGCTCAGCGCAGCAGGCTTTCCAGATCCCCAAGCTCTCTCGTGTATGCGTCGTATGCCCGCTTCTTCTCCATGCTGCTCGTGAGCAGACCGAAATCGCCGCTGGTGTCGTCTACCAGTTCGTACCAGAAGATCTTGCTGGCGCCGCCTCTCAGCAACGCGGGATAGGCAGTCTCCATGTACGCCTGCTGGTCGTACTGCGAGACCTGGCCCGTCTCGCTGATCCAGATCTCCCTGCCTGTGGTGTCTGCATAAGCGCGCACGTTGCGCTCGTACGTCTCCGCCATGCCCGCGCTCGCTTCACCGTAAGGGTAGGCATGGAGAGATACGGCATTGCAGTACTCCCAGGCGCCTAGCTCGGCCAGGCTCTTGGCGAATGCAAGCGACGCGTCGGCGTAGGGCCCGTAGACCTGCAGGCCGCCGCCCGCCACGACCAGCGATGCAGGGGCATTGTCGCGTATTATATCGTGGGCGTCCATCAGCATCTCCATGTACCTCTCGGGGGTGCCGTCCTGGTAGCCGGAGATGTTCTGCAGCGGCTCGTTCCAGATCTCGAACGCCGCAGAGCTGGGGTTTGCCTTAACGGCTGCTAGCACCGCGGCCCTCCAGTCCTCGCGCGAGAAGCTGTCTGCACGCAGGCCGGCGCTCCAGAGCGCGAACTGGCCCAGTATTGCGAGCGTCTTTCTGCCGGTACCGCTTGCGTAGTCGCTTATCGCGGCCCAGCCGTCAGAGCCGACGTCGGACCTCAGCCAGGCCGCAGCCGGCACCAGCTTTCCTTCCTCTCCAGCATCCAAGTCATGCAGGCAGATGCCCTGCGATTCGACAAGGGATTCGCCGCTGCGCCTGAGCGCCGAGCTCAGGCCCGGGATCGACCCCAAGGCATATGCGCCGAGCCCCGCCATCGCGCCCAGGGCAACAAATTTTATGAAGCGCCGCCTCTCAGGGTCGGCCGGTTGGGCCTTGGCGCGCTCGGTCTGAAATGCCATAATGTTTGGTTGTTTTCTGGCTATTTATAAATTGGTGAAATGTGCAGAAAGACGCCATGCCCTTGTGATTATGCAACCCGCTCTCCTCTGGCGGCGGCGCTGTCCAGGTTCCCCAGGAAGGCTCAGTAGGGCTTCTCTGCATCTACACCAGCCACTCCGGAGAAACCCCTGATATCTTGGGTGAGCAGCTTGCAGCGCAGGCTTGCGGCTGTGGCCGCTATCACAGCATCGGTAAGGCTTATGCCGGACAGCCTTCTCATCTCGCCCGACGCTTTTGCTATCTCCTCATCGACGCTTATCCTAGTAAAGAAATCCAGGAGATCCCACATTCTGTCCCTCTTATCGGGCTGCTCCGCATCCCTGCCCGCGACCAACTCCGCTACGGTGAGCACAGAGACATATCCGCTGATCTCGCCTGTTTTCAGTTTTTCTATCAGCCCGCGGCTGCCCTTTGACCCGCGCAGGTAGTCGATCAGTATATTGGTATCGAATAATGCCTCCACCATCCGCTCACTTCTCTCCCAGTATCTCTTTCACTCTTTTTTCGGACTCGCGCCTTATGCGTCTGGTGTACTGCAGCCCTGTCTCTTTCATGGTCCAGCTGCCAAACGCCCTTTCAAGTGCTTCGTCCCTGCTCTTCCCCCTCTTCATCATGCCCTTCAGCTTCTCGTTTATCAGCCTGGAGAGCGCCTTCGTGGTTCCGTACTTGTGTATGGCCTCCTTGAAGAGTTCCCTGTATACTTCAGTATCAAGATTTATAGTTGTTTTCACCATGCCATTTACCCAGCATTAGTATGCGGCGCTGATATAAAAGGTTTGCGTCCCGTGCGCGCCGACCGCGGCTCGAACATAGGCTGCAATACATGAGAGGCAGCCCGCACGCCGATCTATTTTATAAATTTAATAAGTAATAACCAATACGCTTATTAACCTTTATTTTCATAAAAGCCGTATGACCTACACGAATCAGGAGCAGGAGCTTCTGGAGAGGCTGCCGCAGGGCGCGCTCGTCGATCACAGGATGCTTGCAGACATAAACAGGCGACTGAAGCTCACCACGAAGAAGGCTCTCAACGGGCTGCTCTCCGGCCTATATCAGAAGGGCGCGCTCGTTAGGCTCACCAGAGGGCGCTACCTAGTGGCGAAGAACGAGCAGCCCGATCCCCTTCTCATCGGCTGCAGCTTATTCAAAGGCTACGTAAGCTTTGACACGGCGCTCTTCTTCTACGGATACAGGCATACGTTCAGCAGCACCGTCTACTGCGCGACCAACAGAACGGTCAAAGCGAGGGCGCAGATAAGGGGAGCGAGATACGTAGGCGTGCCGCTCGGGAGGCTTGCCTTCGGGTACGTGTATGACGGGGGGCGAAGAATCGCGACCAAGGCAAAGCTGGTGTTTGACATAGTGTACACGAGGTTCCGGTACATAGAGGAGATGCAGCCGCTCCTGGACCTGATAGGGGATCTTGACGACGCTTCTGCGGCCGAGTTCCTCTCGTATACAGACCTGATAAACGAGACTGCGATGCGCGAGAGGGCGGGGTTCCTGTTCAGCGCTGCGCGCGGCAGCGGTAGGGTGACCGACTATCTCTTGGGGAAGATAGGGAAGAAGGTGGTTGTAAAGCTGAATCCGGGCATCAGGTCACTAGGCTCATATTCCAGAGAGTGGGGCGTCTACGACAATGCCGGCATCGGCGGTCCGGGCTCGAGGGGCGCTTGAAGCATGGCATACGATAGCGAGCTCCTGAACCTTGCCTATGCGCGCACGGGCATAGGCACGGCAAGCCTGGCATACGACCTGGAGCTGACAAACTTCATAAACTCGTTCTTCCAGGAGGCGGGCAGGCGCGGCGTGCGCCTGAATCTGTACGGGGGCACACCGCTGAACAGGGGGTTCTTCGCAGAAAGGCAGAGGCTCTCGCTCGACCTTGACATCGCCATCCCGAAGGGCGGGAGATTCAACTTCGACATAATCAACCTGAGGGACACGATAAAGGAGATGGGGTACAGGGAGGTGCGGAGCAAGCTGCTTGAGGAGAGCTTCGTGGCCCACGTCTCCAAGGGGGAGGCGACCATAAAGGTGGAGCTGCACAGGGCCGAGTTCGCTGCAAAGACGCAATTCATCGTGCTGCACCCCATGCTAGAGTACTACGGCCTGCCTTTGTTGACCACCAAGGTCCCTAGCTATGAGTTCGAGTACCTGCTGGCGAGCAAGCTCCATGCGCTGGCAAGACGCATGATATACCGCGACGTATACGATTCGTTTACCGGCCTGCAGATAGTCAAGGACACTGGCAAGCTGATGAGATATGTGAGATCACTTGACAGGGAGCGCAAGACAGATGCGGTGGGCGAGATAACCAAGAGGGTTGCGGGCGAGGACTACGGTTACAGGCAGGCTGAGGACACAGTCTACGAGCAGCTTGTGCCGCTGCGGTACAGGGAAGACAGGGGAGTGATGGCAGAGTTCATAGTGGCAAAGCTGAATGAGATCGCAAAACTGCAAAAATGACGCAGGCGACGCCTATTCGGAACCCGCGATGCTACCGCTGATCGCGTTGAACAAAAAAAGAAAAAGGGAAGAAAAACAAAAAGCGAGCCCTCAGATATGCTTATATATCTGATTGTATACAATACATATGAATTGTATACACTTCTTCTGGGTGATTAGGTGAAGACGGAGGTGCTGTCTGTAAGGGTAAGGAAGAGCTTGAAAGATGAGGCCGATAGATTGGGAATAGACTTGAAGGAGAGCGTTGAGGCGATGCTCGAAGATATGGTAGCCACAAAGAAGGAGAGGGCGAGGCAGAGGTCTGTGGAGCTCGGCAAGCTGGTAAATGTCACCGCAGAGGAATGGGCGAATGAGGTCAAGGCGATCAGAGAGGAGGAGTAGGTACCTGATAGACACATCTGCGCTGTACCCGATGCTCCTGAAAGGCACGGTCGTAGATCCGAGCAGGTTCGTGGTCAGCCGCCTGACCGAGTTCGAGATCGGTAACGTCATCTGGAAAGAGCACCAGAAGGGCAACATCACCAATCCGGAGCGCGTCGCGGAGCTATTCTACGATGCCATAGGAGAACTGCGGAGGTTGGATATCGACCTGATGCCGAGGGTGCTTCTTCTTGCGGTCGACAGGAAGCTCACGTTCTACGATGCCTCTTACGCGTACTTGGCTGAGAGGGAGCACCTGGTACTGGTGACTCAGGACGAAGATCTAAGGAGAAAGACCAAGAACGCTATTGGCGTTGGCGAGCTTGAATAGCGCACTGCTGGCGCTATGCTCTGGAAAAACAAAAAAAGAAAAAGGGAAGAAAAACAAAAGAAAGTCTTCCCTGCTTCTACATCCTCTTTCCGCCCAGTGCGGATCCGAGGAAGCTCAGGACGAAGCCCAGCACCGTAGCCCATAGCCACGTCTGGCTGCCCCAGGTAAGCGCCGACAGTGTGAGACCCGCAACAGCGGCAGTCTCCAGTCCCATCAGGCTCATCTGCGGTCCGCTCCATCCGGTTATCTGTCCGAAGCTCGCGAAGAAAAGCGCCACCGAAGCGATCACAGCTGCGCCCACGAAGATGGGGGCCCAGAATGACCCGCTACCGGCGAAGACTCCTCCGCTGGCCGACCAGGATCCCGCGAACACAACTCCCAGGAAGACAAGGCTCCCTATGAGCTGCAGAACGAAGGCACCCCAGTTCTGTTGTGCTCTTGCCATTCAATTCACTTGCAGATGAGAGAACGCTTAAGCTTTTAAACGTATGCCGCATGTTCGACAATGGTTTGACAAAAGACGAACTTATGACCGGGGGCGACGATTCCCAGTAAGACAATCGTTGATTACCGTGCTGCAGCGCTTGCGCTGATGCATCTAACTAAAAAAAGAAAAAGGAAAGGAAAACAAAAACAATGCCTTTCCCTTACTTCTTGCCGCTATAGGCCGCTCCCAGGAAGCTGAGTATGAAGCCGATCAGCGTCGCCCACAGGAAGACTCCCTGCGATCCCGACCAAGACCAGGTCAGCGCAGTAAGAGCCACCGCAGCGAATGCCGAGTCGCCCATTCCCATCAGGCTCAATCTAGGGCCTGCCATGCCCGAAAGGTTCCCAAAGCTAGCGAAGAACAACGCCACAGAAGCTATCACCGACGCTCCAACGAAGAGCGGCAGGAAGAAAGCTCCTACTCCGGCGAAAGTCGCCGATGGCGAGCCAGCTAGGCCACCCCCGAACACCACGTATAGGAAGGCTAGGCTCCCTATCAGTTCCAGGATGAAGGCCGTCATGTTCTGCTGTCCTCTTGCCATTACATCACGCATCCAACAAGTATTGATAAGTTTTTAAACCTGTCCCCATGCTTAGACAAAAGCTCATAGGAGCTGCAGTGCCTGTTTTTTAACTTTGCTTGCGCATGCTACTTGCCTGGTAAGCATGCGCCTAGCCTTCGTCTCCGACAACTCATACCCGTGGTTCAACGGAGGCATAGAGAAGAGGAGGTACATAATAATGCGCAGGCTGGCGCGGGAGGGCAACGACATACACTGCTTCACGATGCACAGGAAGGGCATGCCCGGCTGGGAGTTCGCCTACAGGGGGATAAGGTACCACTGCGTGGGCGAGGCCCTTGACTGGAGGGGCATGTACCGCGGCGGCAGCAGGAGGAGGAGCATCCGCATGCCCGTACTTTTCAGCCTCCAGCTGCTCTGGAAGATAATGCCGTACAGGTTCGAGGCCGTCGACGCCGACGAGTTCCCGTTCCTGCACCTCTTCCCCCTCTGGCTCTACAGCAAGCTGCGCGGCGTCAGGTTCGCGATAACGTGGCACGAGGTCTGGAGCAAGGAGTTTTGGAAGGGCTACCTGCACGGCCTCGGAGTGATAGGCTACTACGTGCAGTGGCTCAGCTCGCGCATGGCCGACATACACATAAGCAACGCCAGCACTACAAAGCGCCTGCTCGAACAGGAGCTTGGCGTGAGGAGCGAGCTTGTGATCAACTTCCCAGTCGCGGTGGACGGGGAGGAGATGAGAAGGTATGCGAACAGGCGCTACAGGAAGAAGGACCAGTTCATAGTGGTGAGCAGGCTCGTTGGGCACAAGCGCGTCTGGCTCGCCATAGACGCGGTGGCGCAGACAAAGGCCAAGCTGCTCATCGTCGGCGCCGGCCCCGACCTCGAGAAGCTGCAGGAGACCGCCAGGGAGAAGGCGCCCGGCCGTGTCGTATTCAGGCACTCGCTCACCACGGAGCAGCTCTACAGGAGCATGCTCGAGTCGAGGGCGATGATCATGCCCTCGGCGCGCGAGGGCCTGTCGCTGGTCACCATAGAGGCGCTCTCGCTCGGCGTTCCGGTGGTCGTCGCGAACACGAGCGCGCTGCCCGAGGAGGTGAAGAGGATGTGCGTGCAGACGAGCGAGAAGGGGCTGGGGCTGATGCTGAACAAGATATTGAGGAGCGGGGCGGCATACGAGAGGGCCTCGGCGCTGCTGCGCAGCAGGGTCCTGAGCGAGTTCTCTGCGGAGAGCGCGGGGAGGGTGTACGGGCGCGTGGCCGGCAGATAGCCGCACTGGCGGAACTCGCTTGTTATTTATACCTTATATGTATCTATTACAGCGTTTGCATGTTAGCGGCAAACGTTCGTTACGCATTTCTTCTATTCCTAATCATAAGCATCATCCTT
>JAKASF010000012.1 GCA_021828295.1 Microcaldota archaeon | reverse complement strand
GATCTAGGGGAACTACACGGTTCGCATTCATGCGCAACCCCCATGCGCTCGGTGGGGTGCACCTCAGAAACTAGGAAGAGATGAGAAAAGACACCTCGTCTTTATCGAGTTTGAAATCGTTTTCGAGCGACGCGCTTATCTCTTCCTTTTTTGCGCCATCCATGCTTCCGAGAAGCGTTTTGAAGAGAGGCAGATACAGGCTTATTATCTCGTGCCTGTTCGTGTGCAGATACGGCGACATCTTTGACGCTATCTTGGCCTGCACTCCCCTCGACTCCTTGGTCGTGCTGAGGTACTTGACCCTTGACGGGAAGGCGTAGGGGCTCACGTACTTCGTGTTGCCGCCGCTCGAGAGCGAGACTCCGGCCATCGCGGTGCTCGTGTACTTGATGTAGCCGTAGTAGCGTGTGCGCTCGGCCATCTCGAAGAACCTGCTGGCGAAGGCTAGCTGCTCGTACGCCTGGTTGACCGACTGCTTTACCCAGTACCTGTTGGGTATGTTCTCGTCAACCCAGTTTATCAGCATGCTCAGGTCCACGTCGCTTGTATCCACAGCCGCTCGGGCTGCGATGAGGCTGTTTGTCATGAATATCTTGTCCAGTGTGCGGAAGATCTCCAGCCTGTGGTTCCTCACAACGAGGTTCTCTAGTATGTCGTTGCCCCCGAGGATCACCATCTGCAGGTCGTTCAGCGCGGCCCTCACGTCACCGTCGCTCCTGTAGGCCACCTCGCGGAGGGCACCCTCCTCCAGCTCCTGGCCCTCGCTCTTCGAGATGCGCCGCATGTATTCGATAAGCTCCCGCGATTCTATCTTCTTGAACTCGACGCGGTCTACGTGATTCCTCAGGAAGCTTATGCGCTGGTCCCAGAAATCGCTTGCAGTGAACGCGATCGGCTGCCTGCTCTCTTTGATTATCTGCATCACTGCGCTCCCCGCGCCCTTGTCCGATTTGGCGGACAGTTCGTCTATCTCGTCGAATAGTATCAGTGTGGTGCTGGAGAAGAGGCCCCTGCTCTTCGCAGCAGGAAGCAGTTTCTTGTGCAGCGTCTCCGCATCGCGGTAGTCGCTTGATGTGAGTTCGAGAACCTCGAACCCGTTCTCATTCGCCAGGGCCTTGATTGCAGATGTCTTCCCCGTTCCGCTCGGACCGTAGACCATTATCGGCTTCGGCTTTTTCCCCGCCCGAACGTCTGAGGCGAAGCGTGCAAGCTTCTGGATGCTGAGCCTGTTGCCTATCAGCTCATTGAGCGAATGCGGCGCGTACTTTTCATAGAGGAGCATAAGAACACGAAGCGATTGATATTAATGCGTTGAGAATCTATAAAAAGCGTGCTCCGATCGTCTAGTCCGGTCAAGGACACAGGCCTCTCAAGTCTGTAACTCGGGTTCAAATCCCGGTCGGAGCATGCCAGAACTAGCTGATCAGAGAACCGTCACAAAGTATATATATCTATATGTATATCATATCGCTATGGCAAGGACCATAGCCGTATCTGACGAGGTGTACACCCTATTAAAGAAGAACAAGATGCCCAACGAGAGCTTCTCCAAGGTGATAAAGAGGAGCATAAAACCGCGGGTAGGGCTGCTTGACATAGCGGGAACGAAGATACTGACAAGGGAGGACTGGAAAAAGGCAAAAAAACAGCTCATGAGATCGGAAGAGATGGCTCTGAGGCAGATGCTGGGTAGTTGATTGATAGTAGCCGATACCTCATTCTTAATAGATCTCATAGACGGGGACGCGGAAGCAATCAAGCGCGCCGGGGAGCTGAAAGACGAGCCCGTCTACATCTCGTCGGTTTCAATACACGAATATCTGTTTGGCGTTTATTATAAATTTTACAAGAATGAAAGCCTGCTCCGGAAAAAGTTGGAAATGGCAGAGAACGCATTCAACGCCTTCAAGGTGCTCCCATTGTCAAAAGGCATGGCCAAACTCAGCGCAATGATTCAGGTTTCGCTTATAAAATCAGGCAAAGAGATCAGCGTCAATGACGTATATATCGGCGCTACCGCCAGATATTACAACGCAAAGTTGCTGACAAGAAACAAGAAGCACTTTGAACACATGGAAGATTTAAGGATTGAAAGATACTAGGTTCTGAGACTAGGCGACGCTTATTGGGATTTGAACTGCAGCATTCTGTCTCGGTCGGAGCACAGGGGCTACCCATGATGATTTGACAGCGCGTATACAAGTGCCCCCGAAAGCGGTAGCAAGATTCCCAGCGACGCGCTGAAGGCGCTGAATTGCGTAAGAAGGGCGAGACACGACACAGCACCGAGCACTGCGGTGACGGGCGCCCATCCTATGCTTAGGGGAACTTTGAAAGGCCTAGAAACATGCGGCGCAATCCTTCTCAGGTTCAGCAGCGCGAGGTTTATCATTGCGAACGATATCAGAGAACCGAAACTCGTCACTTCTGCGATTATGTCCACTCTGCCCAGAGGGAGAAAGAGGACTGCACCAAAAAGGGCCAGGGCTGAAGCCACTATCGGGGTGCGTGTGCCGCTGTTTATCTTTCCTATCGCACGCGGGAGCACTCCTTCGCGGCCCATGCCATAGATTATCCTTGATGCGGTTATCATCAGCACCAGGACCGTGTTGAAGGTGGTCAACAGCGCGACTGCCGTTAGGGCGTCGAATGCGCCAGAACCCAGCGCGGCCGACGCCGCAAGAGCAAGAGGAGCGTTTGAATTTGCTAGCTGCTGCGGTGAGACGAGACTTACGGCTGCCAGGCCGACCAGCACGTAGAGCACAGTAGTAAGCGCGATAGAGATTATGAAGCCCTTTGGCAGAGTTTTGTGGGGATCCTTTGTCTCTTCCCCGAGATTGGCTATGTTATCAAAACCTATGAATGCGAAGAAGACAAGTACAGCTGCGCCGATAACCCCTTCTAGGCCGTTCGGTGATGCTGTCAAGTTCATGGATCCTATATGTGGCGCTCCCGCAAATATGACAACAAGCAGTCCTAGGACAGCTATAACGCTAAGGAAGAAGTTGAGTTTTAGAGCGTACCTGACGCCTTTTATGGAGACGAGAGAGAGCGCAAGCAGGAGGATGGCTGCGACCAGTATCGGAGGAGAAGGCAGAATGCTCTGAAAGTAGTCTGCGAAGCCGAGAGACACGGCAGCAGAAGCCACTATCTCAGTCGCGAGCATCATCCACTGCACCAGAAACGACCAGAACTTTCCCCCTCGAGCCTTCTGGACGTACACGTATTCTGACGCGTCTTTTGGATACATGGAGGAGAGCTCCGCATACGAAAGCCCAGTAAAAAGCGCAACCGAAGCCCCTATCAGGAATGAAATCCAGAGGGCGCCGCCAGCAAGCCCCGCGCCGTCTCCCACAAGCACGTATATTCCTGCGCCTATTATGTTGCCGACCCCGTAAGCGACCACCTGCAGCAGCCCGGCCTCGCGTTTAAGCTTTGGGTTGTGACCCGGGGTTCTAACGCCGGACATAGAGACCTGTTTCCAAAGAGAGCTTTTAAACCTTCGGAGCAATCTCTTATTCGTGACGCATTGAACGAACATCGCGGGCGCGAGTACGAGATACTTGAGAGCCTCCTGACCCAAAACGAGAGCGTGATGGTGCATGTGGCCGAGCGCAGACTGGGCGGTGCCAGACTGCTCGAGCCCGCGCATGCGTTTGCCACCAACAAAAGGATAATAATCATCAGAAGGGGAGTGCTGGGCTTCCATCACGATTTCAAGATAATAAGCTACAGTAACATCACTGAGATAATACTCGAGCACGGGATACGGTACAGCAGGGTGCACTTCACGCTCCAGGGAGAGGCCGCAAGCGAGGAGCAGAAGAAGTGGCTGATTGGGCTCGATTACAAAGAGGCGCTGGAACTGATAAAGTTCGTGAATTCAATCATAGAGAAGCCGGTGCAGGAGAGCAGAGCATGAGTTGGAGTTTGTATAATACAAATATTACGCATGCAAAGCTTATACGGATTGGTGTTTGGCTCGCCTAACGCAGGTATACGCCAAAATGCGTAAATATAACCCGAGTCATAAGTTAAAGCGTGAAGGAAGGTTTGGCCCAGAAAGGCGAGGTATCCTCCTTCCCAGGCGCGGTAAACGTGTCTGTCCCGTGCGCCCTTCCTCCTGGGCCAAGCGTTTTCACTGCAGATGCAGCAGTATAAGGCCCCCGGCAACTACTATCATTATCAGCCCCACGGCCATTTTCAGCGAACGACCCTCTATGCGTTCTATGACCGAACTCATGAATCTCACAGCGGCGAGGGGCACGGCCCAGCCGATCAGCAACCCAATAACGCTGGCTGCGAACTCGGACGTGGCCGCGCCGACAGACATCACGGCTGTGACTATCTCGATTCCTTCCAACACCACTCCGGAGTATATGCCGAGCATGCCTGCGCTGATGCGCTCGCGCTCCTCTTTCTCTTCCTTTCCGGCAAGCCCTTCGAAGAGGAAGTACATTCCGATTAGGAAGATCACGGCACCGGCGGCTATGCTGAGAAGCGCGCCGGGAAGAACAGTGAAGAAGTAGCAGATGGCTGCGCCGACGGGAACCATCGTGGCCAGCCCCGCCAGGGTTATCGCCCACGCCCTTCTCCACCTGTACTTGGTTGACGCCGCTACAGTGAGCATCGCTATCTCGCTACCGCTGATTATGCCGAGCCCCGCTCCTGCTATCAATGCAACTACGAAGTACGCTTCGGAAACCATGTCTGTATTTGCGGGACGCTATTTATTAGACGTTGTTCGGAACGTAGATGCCGCCCTTGGAGTCTACGAAGACGGTGTACGTGGAGCCCAGGAAACCGTGCCCGGCAGTGTCGTTGAGCCAGACCAGGACAGTGTACTCGCCTGGTCCGTTCTTGTCTATGGTGCTACGCATGCTGAAAGAGATGCTGAACCCGTTCCCCTGCGTGCTGTACTGGTCCGCGTCTATGGTCTGTATGCCTGTATAGTAGTAGAGCGGGCTGCTCACCACGCCCGCCACAGTCTGCCCATAGCCATATGAGGAAGTGTTGTCCAGCTGCGCCCGTGTCATGTTGACGACCGGGGGGTCGTAGCTCACCTGCACAGAGTTGAGCTTGTATCCGTTCTGCAGCGTGCCCTGCAGGTGCATCTCATCCGTCGAGGCGCTTATGCCGTAGTTGCTCCACGAGATGTAGTTGTCTACGAAGTCCTCGGTGAAATATACGCTGCTGGAGTTGTAGCTTATCCCTATGCTCACCTGGTTGTGGCTCGGGTCGAGTATGTTGTCCCTGTGCCCGTTGTTGCAGCACGCAGAGTCGTTGTACATCATGTCGTACTCCATCTGCTGGAGCGCCTGCTTAACGTTGATGGCGCCGCTGCAGCCCAGCAGCCCGCAGGACTCGCTCTCCCTGAACGCCACGTTCTCGCTCGCGGCACCGGTCCCTCCGACCAAAGTATAGCGCATGTAGGGCTTCATCCCGTAAGGGTCCCAGTGGCTGAAGTAGTCGTTTGTGAGCATGCTGTCCGAATGCTGCTGCGCCGAGGGTTCGCTCGAGAGTGTCACATTGGCGAGACCGAACTGCTGCCTGTCTGCATTTATCAGGCCCAGCGCATACGCGTCCAGCTGCGCCTCGGTTCCAGACACGTTGACCTGCTGCGCTGTCGTTGTCAGAATTGTGCCGTTCTGGCTGGAGTTGTACTGCAGCACGGTAGAGGTCAGGTTGAACGATGCGAGCGGGTTGTTGAAGCCGTGCAGAGAGAGATAGAGCAGCCCGCCCAGAAGCAGGATTACGGCCACTGCTATGGCGTTGGTTACCAAAGAGGCTGCGCCGCCCATCCAATCCCCCTAATGAATGGCGTGAAAAGAATATGAAACCTATGCTACGCTGCGGTATATTTCTTGGTGGTGTGCCGTAGCCCCTCTTCTGTTTTAGGTGGCATTCGACTAAGCGGCGATTGCCTTGCACGCTCACTGCATGCGCATCGGCCGTTTCAAGCACATATGCACGCTCGTCGTGTCATCGCTTGTGTACACTTGTGCTAGCGTTTCTTTTCCGAATGGGGCCTTGAGCCCCTGCATGCTCTGCGTGGAGGGAGCTTCCTCGGTCCGAAGACCGTAAGCCACCCGCACACCACTAATAGCTTTTTATTATCTATGGTTTATAATGGTATCTGGGATTGGATGACACTGACGATATTTGGCACCGCGCTTTCGGGCATATGGCTGCTGATAGCGCTGGGCATAGTGGGCATAGTGCTGTGGAAGGTCGGCCAGGCGTTCTTCAAGCTGATCTTCGGGATAATATCAAACACGATACTCGGGTTTGTCACGCTCTATCTGGCCAACGCCTACTTCGGCATGTCCATACCGTTCAGCGCGCCTGTGATAATATCCACAGCGATCTTCGGCATTGGGGGAATAGGCACGATAGTCATACTGCAGTGGTTCGGGATAATCATCTAGCGAGCGCGATGTCCTCGCGCTTTACCGTCTTGCGCTTGGCATGCCTGGCCAGCCTGACCGCCTTCTTGGCTATAGAATAAGCATATGCGTTTAGCATCTCGGAGAGCTCCAGGGCGGCGCTCTCGCTTACCCTTGCGCCCCCGACGCTCTTGAGTATCTTCTTTGCAGTCAGTTTCGAGATCTTCATACGCAGATATTAAAACAAGAAGACTTAAAACCATATTCGGATGCAAATCAGGGAGCTTGAGGAGAAAGATTTCGGTAGCCTGCGTGCTCTCATACTTAGCGTGTACGACGAGATGCCGTACGCTACCACCTTCGCGTCCAGGCCTGGCGGAGAAGAGCTCGACTCACTAATGAGGCGAAAGTTGGAGGGGATGCGGGAGAGCAGGGTAGCCGACCTGGTGGCGGTCGAGGGAGGCGAGATAGTCGCCGACTGCGAGATAACAAAGTCGACAGAGAGCGGGGGCGTGATAGGCATAATAGTTGCCAAGGAGCACAGGCGCAGGGGCCTGGGCAGGAGGCTGGTTGAGAAGTGCGCCGCGAAGGCGCGGCAGCACAAGATGCTCGAGGTGTACGCTGAGATGGACGACAGGAACGAGGGCGCGGCTGCGTTCTTCTCCAAGTGCGGCTTCAGAGAGCAGGAGGGCGAGGACGAGCTGATTATGGTAAGGTCGCTCTAGGCCGATGCGTTGTACGAACTGAGCAGGGTGCCGTTCGTGTCCGCAAGGAGGGCGTGCGCAGTGTAGTTGGCTGAGGCCGAAGAGTAAACGAGCGACCATGTCCCGCCTGTGGTCGCGTTTGCCGCATAGGTTGCTTCAGCGTTCACGTTTGAGGCGCCGAAGAGCGAGACATACTCTGCCACGCTGGGGACGCGCCTGGTGGCCCAGGCTATAGCCACAGGTGCAGATCCGAGCTTGAATGCACCGGAGGGCGAGAAGACGTAGATGTTGCAGTTTGTGGTGTACGTGTTCTGGGGCGTGGGGTTGAACCTGAACGCAGGGTAGTCGTAGGTGTTGATGAAGTACGAGGGGCACGGGGAGCTGGCGTTGACAACTACAGACACCACTATGTGCCAGCTGCCAGAGTAAGACGAGGGGGATGCGTTGGTTATGTTTACTACGGCGTTGGGATAGTTGGCCTGAAGGTCTGTGGTTATGAGAGACTCGGCCTGCTGCTCCGTCACCTGCTGCGACGAGGAGCCGTAGATCAGCCCGTACGCATAATAAGCGACAAAGATTATCGCGACGACTACTATTGCGATAATCAGTACGCTCGTCAGCAGATTCATGTTTTAAGCTAGAATGAGTAGATATAAAACGTTAGCTGCCGTGGAGCCGCTCTGCCTCTTTAAGTGCCTCACTGGAAGGCGGATACCTGAGCACCTGCTCCATCATCCACTGCATGTCCGCCCTCTTCAGCTCTCTGTTCACCACAGCGTTGAGGATTATGCGGTCCCACCTGTCCAACTCCTGGCCCGTAGCTATCTTGTGCAGCACCGGGACCACCTCGCCGGAGAGGTTCTTGATCACTTGGTACTCGTGGGCCTGTGCCATGGTTAACCTTGGACTGCAGAGTATTTAAACAGCTACCAGGGCTAGCTGACGTTCTGCTCCGACGCAGAGAGGGATCTGGAGACTATATCTGATATGTTCATCTGCTCCAGGAACTTCGTCACCTCCTCTTTTCTGGCGTTGAGCTTCGGGTTCCTCGCGTTTATCGAGCATACGTCCTTGTAGGGCTTGATCGATTCCTCGTAGGTGCCTATCTCCTTGGCGATCTTGATGATCTCCTCCTTGTCAAATCCCGCGAGGGGGCGCAGGACGGGGACGCTTATGCCATACTGCGCCGCGCCCAGGTTCTCCGGGGTCTGCGACGCGACTTGGCCCAGGCTCTCTCCGGTGAATATCACGCTGGCGCCCTCCTTTGCGGCGACCTCCTCCGCAAGCCTAAGCATGAACGCCTTCAGGAGAACTAGCTCGTACTTCCCGAACTTGAACGACGCTGACTGGAAGATGTGCGAGGGCACAATGTAGGTCTTGCAGTGCGGATAGAATGCGGAAAGAACGCAGATTATTTGCGCGACCTTTCCCTTGATGGCCTCGTTGTTGTTCTGGAAGGCGTGAAGGTGCAGGTAGACCGGCTGCAGGCCGCGCTTCATCGCATACCAGGCCGCGACAGGGGAGTCTATGCCGCCGGAGATCAGCACGACTGCCTTGCCCGAGCTGCCGACCGGCAGGCCGCCAGCACCCTTCTCCCTGTTAAGCGTCAGGAACGCCGCGTCTTTAGTGACGCTCACCGCAAGCTCACGTTCGTAATCCTCGGTCTTTGGTTCTATGCCCAGCTCGTCTGCGGCCTTCTTGAGCTCCCTCACTATGTCAACCGATGTAAATGAAAGCTGCTTGTACGACCTGTGCGAGTTTATCCTCACGCTCTTAGGAGACGAACCCTCCGACAGCAGCTTCTTCGCTGCAGCAACTATGCCTTCGAGAGTCGGTCGCGAAACTACGGAGATCTCTATCGCACTTATGCCGAATACTCTCCTCAACCTCGAAACAATCTCATGCATGCTTGGTTTCTTTGAGGTCCTGAGAATCAGCCTATCGAAGTTTCTCTGCAGTTCGAACCTCTCGCCCTTGAGCTGCTCGTTTATGTTCCGCTCCAGCAGCCTTATGTAATAGTTCCTGTTCCCGCCCTTCAGCCAGAGCTCACCGAAACGTATGACGACAAGCTCCTCGCCAGGCTTGAACTCCATAAATAGAAGGCCTACTTCTTGGCAGGCTTAGCAAGCTCTTTGATCTCCTTCTGCCTCTGCCTCTTCTGCTGCACTGCATCGAAGTTGTAGCAGCGGTCGGAGCAGTAGTACTTTATCGCGCCTGTCTTCCTGACGTACATTATGCCCGTTCCCTTTTCAATCTCCCTTGTGCAGTACGAGCATCTCATGCGATCACTTCACGTTTATCGGCTTGTCCTCCCTGCTTGTGTCGCCGAGCCTTATCATGTCGCCGACCTTGGCCTTGCCGCTGATGTTCCTCCTTATTACCCTCCCCTTGTCCTTGCCGTCCATTATCTTGCACATTACCTGTATTATCGAGCCGAACATTCCGGTCTTGCGCGGCTGTATCTCGACTATCTCTGCAAGGTGACCGTCGTACTGCTTGGGTTGCTCGTCTGCCATGTCAACATCGAGTCATTATTGCGCGGGAGCCGCCTCATGCTTTGGCTCCTCGGCCTTCGGCGCCGCCTCCTGCGCTGGAGCCTGCTGCGGCTTCGGCGCCGCCTCCTTCTTTCTAGGCGCCCTCTCCTTCTTGGGAGCCTCGGCCGCTTTCGCTTCGGCCTGCTTGGGTGCCTCCTGCTTTGCGCTTCCTCCTCCCATCTTTCCAGACGCCCAGTTCGCCACCTCCTTTACCTGCGACTGGCCTTCCCCGGCCTTCTCAATAGCCGCTGTTGCGCACGGCACGCCGAGACCGGCTGCCTTGCCAAGATCGAGCTTTGCCGGCACGAAAACAAAAGGTATGTGCTTCTGCTCGCAGATCGTGGGTATGTGCATTACCACCTCCTCCGGCTCAACGTCTCCGGCGATTACGACAAGCGTTGCTATGCCACGCTCGACCGCTTTCGTCACCTCGTTGACGCCCTTCCTGACAGACCCGCTCTGCTTCGCGAGGCGAAGCGCTTCCAGCGTTTTGTCAGCTATGTCCTTTGGTACCTCGAATTTCGCGTATGCTTTTGCCATATAGACACCTCATTTCATTGGTGCAGTAGAATCAGCACCGACAGCGAACACTCTGGCTCGCTTAACAATACATATGCGTTGAAAGGCTTTTTAACCCTATCATTAATCCAGATACTCCTGCGGCGGCGGCGGCTCCTCCTTCTGTCCCTTCCTCTTCCTTATCTCCCTGACCACCTTGTCCTGCAGCTCCCTGGGCATCTTCTCATAGCCGGCGTACTCGAAGTACCAGATGGCCCTGCCAGCGGTCGCGCCCCTTATCTCGTTAGAGAATCCCTTTATTACTTCTGATACGGGCATCTTCGCTATTATCGTTACTGCCTCGCCAGTCTGCTGCACCTCCTGAACCTGGCCCCTCCTGCTCTGGAGCAGCGAGATGACCGGCGACATGTACTCTTGCGGCACATTGACAGTGAACATCTGCTTAGGCTCCAGCAGCTGCACCCCGGATAGGAGCATGCCTGCCCAGATCGGCCTTCTCATCGCTGGCATTATCTGCGCGGGCCCCCTGTGCACCGGATCCTCGTGTATCGTGGCATCGGTGATGAGGACCTTTATTCCGTAGCACTTCTCCTTGGCCAGCGGACCCTCCTTCACGGCCTCTTCGAACCCGTCTATGAGCAGCTCTTCGACCTCGTTCAGGTACTGCACCCCGTGGGTGGCGTCGATAAGCACGCTGACATTGGAGACGTCCCATATCCCCCTCGCCTCCTCTCTCGGCATTCCCGCAGCGACAAGGTCCTCGAGGTACTGCTTGCCCTTCGGCTGCCCCTCCCTCATCGTCCCGTCCTCTATCAGCTTTATCACTCCCGGTTCAAGCGGCATCACCGTTACCTCGAACTTCGAGTGCCTGTTCGGGGTCTTGCCCTCCACGTCCTTGGTCTCCTTGTCTATGGTCTCCTTGTATACGACGATCGGCTCGCTGGTTGTTATCGGTATGTGGAACTCGTCGCGTATCTTTGTCTCAACAACCTCCAGGTGCAGCTCGCCGTTTCCGCTAACAAGGTGCTCTCCGGTCTCCTGGTTGATGTTGACCACTATTCCCGGATCTGTCTTCGAGAGCTCGCGGAGCGCCTCGATGAGCTTGAGCGTGTCCTTCGACTCCTTGACCTCTATCGCCTTTGTCACGACAGGCTTGGCGTAGTGCGTGATCTGCTCGAAAGGTATGATGTTGCCCTCGCTGAGCGTATCGCCTATCTGCAGGTCCTTTATCCCCACTATCGCTGCTATGTTGCCCGCTTTGACCTCGTCTATCTGGACTCGCTCTGGCCCCATGTAGAGGCCGACCTGCTGCACCTTCTCCGTTCCCGGCCTGCCGGATACGTATACCTCTGTGCCCTTCTTCACAGTGCCCGAGAAGACCCTGCCAATCGCCACCTCCCCGCCGTGCGGGTCGTAGCTTATGCCGAATATGACGAGGTTGGCCTTCGCCTTCGGATCCACTGCGAGCATCGACTTCGCCTCCTCGCTCTCCATGTCGCCGTGCCACAGGTGCGGTATCCTGTACGCCTGCGCCTCGGCGGGATTGGGCAGATGCTCTATCATCATGGTGAGCGTAGCCTCGTCTATAGGGGCAAGCTCCTGCAGCTTGGCTATGTCGTTCTTCTCCGTGAGCTCGAATATCTGCTTGAACGTGGTCTTGTACTTCTCCATGATCCTCTTGGATATGGCCCACTTCTCCACCGCCGAGCCTATGCAGACGCTTCCGTCGTCGACGCTGACCCTCCACTTCCCGATGAACTCCTCGGGCGCGTAGCCGTCTATGAGCTTGTTGACATCGTTTATCAGCTTCAGCAGCCTGTCGAACGTCTGCTCGGGGGTGAGCTTGAGCTCCGTGAGCAGCCTGTCAACCTTGTTGACGAACAGCACCGGCTTGGCCTTCTCCTTCAGCGCCTGCCTCACTACGGTCTCGGTCTGCGGCATTATGCCCTCGACAGGGTCCACCACCACGACGACGCCGTCGACTGCGCGCATCGCCCTGGTTACGTGAAAGCCGAAGTCGACGTGCCCCGGCGTGTCTATCAGGTTGATTATGTAGTCGTGCTCCTTGTAGCTGAACGAGAGGGATATGTTGGCCGATTTTATGGTCATCTTCCTGTCCCGCTCTATCGCCTCGTAGTTGGTCCAGAGGGCCTCGCCCGCGACCGTCTTCGAGATTATGCCGGCCTTTGCGAGCAGCGAGTCGGTGAGCGTGGTCTTGCCGTGGTGCACGTGCGCAACTATGGCAACGTTGCGAATGTGCTGCACGTCGCTCATTATCTTTGCGACTTCCTCGGCTACGAACTCCTTCCTCACCATGGAACTACCTTGCGCTCCTGGCGATTCGCTCTAGCTCTACCTTCTTCTTTATAGCGTAGCTTGTTGGGTCCTTGTTCGCTGCGAGTGTTATCTCATCAGCAAGAGCGTCTGCCAGCGACTTCTTGTTCTTGAAAGCGCCGATGAGCGATGACAAAGCCATGTTCCTCAGCGCAACGTCGAGCCTCCGCGCGGCGCTTATCCCCACGGCCACGTTGTAGTTTATGCCTCCGTACCTTATTCTTGTGGTGTCCTCTATCGGAGCCGCGTTCTCCAGCGCGTTGACAAGCATCTGGACCGGGTTCTTGCCGGTCTTCTTGTTTATTATCTCGAAAGCGTCCTCGACGACGTGAACGACCTTGATCTTCTTGCCCTGCAGCGCTCCCTCAGTTCGTATGACCTTGCCGCCTATCTTCTGCCCCGTGCCCCCGCGCATCAGCTTGTTTATCAGCCTCTCGACAACGCTCACATGCGCCACGTAGTAGACCCTGTTCCTCCTCCTGCCGAACGTGTTTGGATACGCCTTGGGGGTCAGGGTTATGTAGTTGGCCAGGCTCGGGTCCTCGACGACAACGTCCTTCGTGCTGTACTTCCCGAACAGCAGCGATTCTGTGAAAGCTATGTTCTCCTTCTTGGAGGACCTCCTCGTCGGCCTCTTTTCGGCGGGCTTCGCAGCCGCCTTTTGCTCCGTTGGGGCCTCCTGAGCTGCGGCCGCGGCCGCATTCTCTGCGGGCTCTGCTTGCGCCTTCTCATTCTTCTCCTGCGGTGCCTTGTTCTCTTCCTGCAAACACACTACCTCTTAGGCTTCTCCACCTTGCCCTTGACTACCTGAAACAGGTCCGCGCCGTTGACGCCTATGACCCTGTACTTGAGTCCGGGTATGCATCCCATCTGCCCTCTCTGCGAGCCCCCCAGTCCTTGTATCATTACCTCGTCGTGCTCCTCTATGAAGTTGACGGCACCGTCGTATGGCACGTATGCGCCAACGACCTTGCCGTTCTTTATCAGCTGCACGCGAACGCACTTTATGAGCCCTGAGTGCGGCTGCTTCTGCTGCAACACGAACTTCTGCAGGACGAGAGCACGGGCCATCGGCACAGTGCCGACGGGATCGTACTTCTGCTTCAACTTGAAGTACTTGCGTTTCCACCACTTCTTCAGCAGGCGCTCCTGCTTCCTCTTCTTCCTGAGTTTCAGCGCGGCGAATTCTCCGTTTGCCATTCAATATTCCTCTTCAAGTATCTTCGAGTTCCCAGGCTCTATCACCGCCAGGCTGTTTATCGAGTGCGGCTTGCCGCACACGGTGCCCAGCTCCATGGAGCTGCCCTCGAACCTCACAATCTTAACCCCCGCAACGCTGCAGAGGTGGGTGAGGTCGTCGTTGGCGTCCTGCTTTCCCTTGCTGGTAATTACTACGAGCTTGGCCCTGTTGCCGTTTATGGCGCGCTCCGTCTCCTTCGTGCCCAGGGCAACGCTTCCAGTATCCACAGCGAGTCTGAGATCGTTGTTTAAATCTGCCAAGCTAACCATCGAAAAAGCGTCTTTCCAGAAGAAAAACCGCCGTAGAGAAATGCTCAATAAAGGTATTTAAAGCTTGGTCAGCTACGCGCTCAGCGTCTCGTTGCAGCCAGCGGGAGTTGCTATCTGCCCGCTTAGCAGAAGCTTCACGTAGCCCACTACGGGTATGTCGGCAACAACGTATCCGAGCACCTCGCTCTGGTTTGCGGGGTAGTTCCCGAACTCGATGTCAAGCGCCTGGTTGTTGTCGCCCTTGGTGAGGAAGTAGTACCGGCCGCTTACGTTGAGAACGGCGTAGACGCGGTGTATCACGCTCCCGGAGAACGTGTCCCTGCTCGTCGTCTGGTAGACCACTATCGGATTGCCTGAATCGCCAGTGATTGTGGTGTTCGCCACCGTGATCTGCGAGGTGTATACCGCGCCGAGCACCTCGTTGCCGATGGTTAGGTTGCCGATCGAGTAGTAGTACTTGATCAGGTTGTGCTTCTGGTCATTTGCGGGCACGTAGCAGTTCGCGATGCTGCTCGGCTTGCCCAGGTAGTTGGCCTGGGAGACGCAGGGTGTGCTGTACAGCCCTATCCCGTTGTATGTGATGTTCTTCGCGTACCCGTACGCTATCTTCGACATGTTGCCGTAGAAGTATGCGAAGTATGCCAGGAACTCGTTGGACATGTTGCTCTCCATGGAGCCGAACGCCGCGCTGCTTACGCTGACCACGGGCACGCCGGTGCTGGATATGAAGCTGGAGATGTTGTCTATGCCGTGCAGCACTACCAGATCACCCCTGTGGAGCGTCGGAAGCATGCTGCAGCTCGAGACCGCGTCTATGGGTGAGGAGGTGTGCAGCAGGACCACAAGCAGCACCCAGAAGATGACAGCGGCCCCGACGGCCACGCCTATGTCGACAGCGCTCTTCACGGCGCCTTCGGTAGAGACGCTCGTCTTGACCTCGAAGATGAGTATCAGCACGAGCAGGAGGAGGGCTGCGCCCCCGACAACCACGTTGCCGTAGAGGGCGTACATCGCTATCAGCGCAAAGAGAAGCATGTAGAGAAGCCACGAGAGCCGGGACTCATGCTTCTTCTTTTTCTTGTTCCTCAAGCCAATGACCGCTATTACTTCTTAGTAACATTTGATATTTCTATCCCATATACCTGCGAGTCGCCGCTGCTCTTCGCAACCCCGAGGGCCGCGTCGGCATTGACTATTAGCGAGTCGTTGTGGCTCACGACCACGAACTGCGCGTCGTTTGCCATCTGCTTTATCAATTGGGAGAGCTTCTTCGAGTTCTCCTTGTCGAGCGCGCTGTCTATCTCGTCGAACAGGTACAGCGAAGAGGGCTTGCACATGTGTATCGCGAAAAGCAGCATGAGCGAGAGCAGCGATTTCTGGCCTCCGGAGAGCCCCCTGCTCTGGCCGACGAAGTTCGCGTCCTCGACCCTTATGCCGAGCCCGGTTTCCAGCGGGTTGGCCTGGTCCTCGAGCTCTATCCTGGCCTTGCCCGGGTATATGAAGTTGTACAGCTTCGAGAAGTTCTTGCTGACCTCGTTGAACGTGCTCACGAACGCGTTGAGCTTCTTTGACTCTATCTCATCTATCATCGAGAGCACTGCCTTGCGCTCGCCCTCGAGTGTGTTGACCTTCTCCGTTGCCTCTGACACGCTCCTCGCCTTCTCATCGTACGCCTCCGGCGCCTTGAGGTTGACGTTGCCCAGCGCCTCTATCTTCGCCCCGAGGACCTGCGCGTCCTTCTCCATCTTCTCCACGTCCTCGTTGAGCACCTCAGGCTTGGAGCTGTCGTAGGCTGTGAGCTCAGCCGCGATGTCGTTCATCCTCATCTCTGTCTGGCCGCGCCTGACCATAACGTCGCTGACCTGCTTGGCCACGCCCTCCGACTTTGCGTTCTGCGTCGCCTGCTCCGCGATCAGATGCTCCAGCTCCTTTGCTATGGCGTCCTGCCTCTCCAGCGCCTCCCTGTTCGATCTGCTGCTCTTCTTCATGTGGCTCTCGATCTCGGCTCTGGACTTGATCAGTTCCTCCTTCTTCTTCGAATAGTCTGCGCTTAGCTTGGTCGTCTTCTCCACAAGGCCGGTCTTCCCGCTGAGTTCGCCGGCCTTCGCCTGCCTTGACTCTGCGAGCATCCTGTTTGCCTGCTGCGCCTCCGCGATTCTCACCTTTGCCGCCTCTATCTCCTTGCCGAGTCTTGAGAGCTGCTCGGCGTCCTCCTTCTTCATGCCCTTGTGCGCGGCCTCCAGCGAGTCGGTGTATGCCGAGCTGCGCTCCTGCTTCTTACGCTCCAGCTCCTTTGCCATGCCTGCGACCTCGGATTCATAGCTTGTGGCTTCCTTCAGCGCCTTCTTGGAGCCGCTCTCGCCGGCAGACAGTTCGGACTGCAGCCCCGCCTTCCGCGATTCGTACTCCTTTACCCTCCTGCCGTATTCCTCTACGGATGCGCTTGCCGTACCCATCTCTATCTCCGCTTCCGCTGCTTCCTTCCTGCTTGCGAAATGCCTTGCATCGACATCCTTGACCTCGGCGAACACCCTGGCCTTCGCCTCCTCGGCATCTCTCAGCTTCCTCTCTATTGCAGCGAGCGGAAGCGTCTTTGACCTTGAGCCCCCGGAAAGCACGCCCGCGCGCTCCACTGTCTCGCCGCTGAGCGTAACATACCTGTGCCTGCCCGTCCCGAGACTCTTCGCCTCGTCTATGTCCCTGACAACGTAGGTGTTGCTGAATATGTAAGAGAAGACCTTGCCGAACTTGGCCTCGTACTTGAGCAGGTCGGTGAGCGCCTGCAACCCCTTCTCCTTTGACTCCTGCTCAACGTGAAGCTCCCTGAGCGGGACGAAGGTCGCCCTGCCGAGGTTCTGCTTCTTCAGGTACTGGATCATCTCGTTTGCAACGTCCATAGACTCTACAACGAAGTAGCCGAACCTGGATCCTGCTGCAGCCTCGACCGCCTCGGCGTACTTGCCGTCGTATGTGCAGAGCTCGGCAACAGTGCCGAAGAAACCAGGATGCTTAGAGAACGCTGACGCGAGCCTGGCCTGGGATGCGCCTCCCCTGGAACCGGAAGCCGCGCGCTGCTCCTTGAGCGATATTATCTCGCTGTCTGCTGCGGCGATTGCGCTCCTCAACTCGTCCGACCTGGCCTGCAGCTCTGCCGTCTTCTTCTCGGCGCGCTCCTTCCTGGCCTTCTCTTCCTTTATCTTAGCCTGAAGCTCTGAAACGGACGAGTTTGCAGCGCTGATTTCGGCATCGAGCTTCTCGATCTCTTTGGACACGCCGCCTTTCTTGACTTCGGCAAGGCTCCTCTCCGTCTGAAGCCTAGCAAGCCGCTCCTGCGCCTGCGAATAGCCCTTCTCCAGCTCCGATATCTCGGCGTCCAGCTCCTTGACTCGCTTGCCAGACTCGCCTGCACGCGCGGGGCTGCCAAGTCTCTTCGCCTGCGCCTCCGCCTCCGACAGCTTCGCGCGCAGGCCCGCGACCTCAGCCTCGTTCGCCTTTATCTTCTCATCGGTAGCCTTGATCTCGTCCTTTATGGCCGCTATAAGCCTCTCTGTGTCCTCGAGTGTCGCGCTCGCGGTCGTTATCTTCACCTCGAGGGCGCTGAGCTCGTTGCCCACATCTGCAAGGCGCTTGTTGACGCCGTCGAGCGCGCTCGTGTTGCTCGTCAGCGCATCGGATATCTTCTGCCTCTCCTCAGACAGCGCCGCTATCTTCTTCGAGTACTCGGCAAGCTTGGCCTCCACCTCCTTGCGCTCTCCCTCGAGCTTCGCCAGCTCCTTCGCGTACGCGTCGAGGTTGAGCTGCGACGCCTTCTGCCTCTTGAGCAGTATGCTGTAGTTGAGTGACTTGAGCCTCTTGCTCATTATCATGTAGTTCTCCGCCGCCTCCTTCTCCTTTGCGAGCTCGCTCAGGAACGCCTGTCGCTCGTTGAGCATTGCCTGCGCCGTGCTGACGCGCACGCCCACCTTCTCCAGCTCCTGCATTGCCTCCTTCTTCTTGTAATCGAACTCCTGTATTCCCGCGGCTATGTCTATGAACTCCCTGCGCTGCCTCGCATTCGCCTCTATTATCTTGTTTATCTCCCCCTGCGCTATGGTGCTGGTCTCGTCCACGTGGAGCCTGTGCTTCTTGAGCACCTCCAGGACCTCCTGCCTGGTCATGCGCTTCCCGTTCAGCCTGTAGACGGTCTTCCCGTCGGAGCGTATGCCCCTCTCTATCTGCATGCGCTCGTCTCCGTCGAGCTCGAGCTTGACGTGCGCCTTTGCGAGGCTGGATGACCTGCTCGAGCCCTCGCGTATCAGGTACTGGAGCCTGTCCACCCTGAGCCTATGCAGGGAGCTCTCGCCAAGAGAGAAGAGAAGCGCGTCTATTATGTTGCTCTTCCCGCTCCCGTTGGGCCCAACGACGCAGTTGAAGCCCCTGTTGAAGACTACGTTTATGTGTTTGAAAGACTTGAACCTGTCTATACTCATGGATTTGAGGTACAGCACTGCACCACTGGTCGCATCTACCTTCTGGTTGAAGAGGGTTTAAATTACTTGTGCTTCCCGGCGCGGGCCATGTGGAGCGAGAGGAACGCCTGTATGTGGGAGAGCGTGACAACGCCAACGAGCTTCCCCTTGCGTGTTACTGCCGCCAATCCGGACTCGTTCGTCTCCATGGACTCGAGCGCGTCCACTATGTTCTCGTTCGCATCGACACTGGGTATCTTGACGGCTATATCCCTGGCGAAGGTCTCCGGCTTGAGCCTCTCCTTCCTCAGCAGGTTGACGTAGGCGTAGTCGTCCCCGACCTTTGTTATGAGCAGATGCTCCTTGGTCTTCCTCACAGCGCCGTAGAGCTTCTGCAGGTCGCTGTTGTCGTCTACGAAGACGAACCTCTTCGAAGCCAGGCTGCTGAGGCGCACTCCCCTGGACTGCCTCTTCACCTCCATCATCTGCTTCTCGCCCTGGGATCCGCTGTACACGAAGAAGGCTATAAGCAGGGTCCAGAGGAAGTCGAACTCCTTGGACGCGAACGGGGCGTTTACCACGAGCAGGTAAGCCAAGGTGCCTATTATCAGCAAGGCAAGCACCACGTTGCTCGCCCTGATCGTCAGCTGCGTCGCCTTGTACTCGTCGTACTTCCTCTCCAGGTAGCTCCTGAAGACGCGCCCGCCGTCCATCGGAAATGCGGGCAGGAGGTTGAAGCCGCCGAGCAGCACGTTCAGCAGGAACAGGAGCTGCAGCAGCTCTGTGATGGAGCCGGGAGGCGAGAACACCACCAGAACGCCGAATATCGCGCCGAGCAGGAAGCTCATTAGCGGCCCCGCTATAGATATGTTGAACTCTATGCCTGGGGCTATCTCCGTGGTGTCTATCATCGACACGCCGCCGAGGGGCAGCAGCATTATTCGGCTCACCCTGATGTTGTTCTTGAGCGAGACGTACGAGTGCGCGAATTCGTGTATGAGAACGCACGCGAACAGCAGCACTATTATTACGAAGAGGAACGGGCCGCTGTACAGGCTTATGAAGAGGGTCACGAGCAGCAGGGCCACGAAGGTCCAGTGCAGCTCTATGTCTATGCCCCAGATCTTGCCAATCTTGTAGGCGTCTGCCATGCGCTCGCAGAAATATCGCTTATCAACTATATTAAACCTGCCCGACAAAGCCCTATCATGCTCGTCTCATTCGTCAAGGGCGCACCGGCGCTGATGATAAAGCGCGAGCGCGCTCTTGTGGTTGGCGACCTCCACATAGGCATGCATCTAAAGCTGAGGGAGAAGGGTTTCTACTTCGAGAAGGCGACGGAGCGCATGGCCTCGAGCCTGCTTGATGCCTACAAGCGATCAGGAGCGAAGAGCCTGGTCCTTCTGGGAGATGTGAAGGAGACGATAGGCTCGCCGAGGTTCGCCGAGTACAAAGAGCTGAAGACGTTCTTCGACGCGATAGCGGGAATAGACACAAGGATAGTGAAGGGCAATCACGACGGCGGGCTCGAGAAGGCTCTTGCCAACATGGGATTCAAGGTTCCGGTAAGCACGGAGGTCGATGTGGACGGGGTTGCGCTGACGCACGGCAACTCGTGGCCTTCGGCAGACGCCATGACCAAAAGGTATGTGGTCGTGGGACACGGTCATTACGCGCTGGTGAGGAACGACGCAAAGGAGAAGATCTGGATCGTGGCCAAAGCGACAAAGAAAGCGGCAAAAAGGTACGCGCGCTACAACAAAGGGATCAGGATGGTGGTTACGCCTTCGTTCAACAGCCTCATAAGCGGCAGCGCGCTCAGCGAGAAAACAAAGGGCTATCTGCCGCAGTTCAAGAACGACGTCTTTGATTTTGAGAGAGCGCAGGTATACGGGCTTGATGGCGCGCTTGCGGGAAGCGTCGGCAGCCTTATCGCGCTCACACAGGATTAGGCGGGAACCTCGCCTTTGCCTCTGCGATCTCTTTTGCTACCGCTTCCTTCCACGCCTTGAACTCGCCCGTGCTTTTCGGGTACTTCTTGTACATCTCGATGAGCTTCTTCATCTTGCTGTGCGCGAAGATCAGGTTCTTGAACGCGCCGATATTGCCTAGGCCGCTCAGCACCTTGTTGAAGGTGCTCGCAAGAGTTATCTCTGGCACTAGTCCGTAGGCCATCGCGGTGGTCTCCTCCTTCGTGAGGAAGTGCTCCATGCCGTAGTTGATCTGCTCGTTGTTGAGGCTCTGCAGGAATATCCTGAAGACCTCCAGGCCTGCTGTCTTGTTTCCGTAGGCGTCGTTGAATCTCTGGTTGTATCTCCAGAGGAAGTCCATGCTCGTGTCCCTGGCGGCTATCGCCTCGGCAGCGGTCTTGCCGGCGAGTATGCCGGCGACCATCGCGGGGCCTATGCCCCCGGCGCTTATCGGGTTGGGCATTGTCATCGTGTCTCCGGCGCCCATGTAGTTCTTGTATACGAGGCTGTCGAACTGCCTGCGCACGGCAACTGACCAATAGCCCTTGCCGTTATGGTCTGTCTCGTCTATTCTCATGTTCTTTAGCGTGGGCACCCACGCAACGTACTCGTCTATGAGCTTGTGCAGCGTGTCGCTCTTTCCCAGCTTCTTGTTCCTTATGTCCAGGCTCTTCTTCTCCACGCCTATGCCTATGTTTATCTTGCCGTCGCTCTTTGGGAAGACCCAGCCGTAGCCGCCCGGGGCGAGCTGCTGGTTGAGATGTATGATCGCGTTCTTGGGATCGTAGTAGTTGGGGTCCTCCTTGACGTGGTCGAACCTTGCTATGTACCTGCCGGTCGATTCTATGTCGTCTGTGCTGACATCCTTCTCTATGTACTCGTTGGGCGGCAGCCTCCTCCTCAGGGTGCTCGCCATGCCGAGCGCGTCGATTATGATCTTTGCGTGTATCTCGAAGTGCTGCGTGTTCTGGTCCTTGCCGAACACGCCGACAAGCTCTCCGTTCTGCACGATAGGCCCCTCGACCTCGTGCTTCGGCCTGTAATCGGCCCCGGCCTTGACCGCCTCGCCCACCATCTTCCTCGCGTATTTGGGCCTGTCGAGCGTGTAGCCTTCGCCGTCAAAAAGGAACTTGTTCTTCATGTCGGGGCTGAGCACGTATACGCCGTCGACCTTGTGGTCGATCTCCGGGGCAGTGAGCTTTATCCCAGCTTCCTTCTCTATGAAGTCAACATGCGCCTTCGCGCACGCGTCTCCGCAGACCCACCCCCAGTTCGTCTTCTTGCCCGCCTCCTGCTGGTCGTTCCTATCTAGAAGAATAGTCTTGGCGCCGCCCTTAGCGGCCATTATAGCGGCGAGCTCGCCGGCCATCCCGGCTCCTGCCACTATCACGTCAAACTGCTCTGCCATACTACTTCTGCCCCTTGGCCCGCATGACCACTATGGGTATGACGTCTTCCTGGAACTCCATCTCTGCGAGTGCCAGAGGATCGCTGACGTTCTCGGGCACCTTTATCAGAGGGGGGGCCCCATAAGCAAGCTGAAGCGCCCTTGCTCCTATTATTCTCGCCTTCTCAAACTTTGTGTACTCCATCAGATCAGCTAACGACCCTATTTATCAAAACGTGCCCTGACAAGTAGTTCATATCATATTTGCCAACAAGGTTTATAATGCTTGCTGGCTCTCTGCGAGGGGTTTTAGCGTATGGGCTCGTAGTACTCCTTCGGCCTCTTGAGCAGGTGGTACCGCGCCATGTTTCCTACGTGGTAGCGGAAGAAGCCAGACACGCCCCACGCCCGTATGCGCCTGGAGCTCGTATACGCCAGAGCATCGTCAAGATATGCTATCTGCCCTTCCCTCCTGAGCCGCAGAGAGAGATCCCAGTCCTCATACGTCGCGTACTTCTCGTCGAAGCCCCCGACACGCTTGAACGCGTTCTTCCTTACCGCGAAGTTCAGGCCGACTATCGATGGCCTGCCAACTGCTATCGATGCCTTTACGAACACGACGGAGACGAATTTGAAGCCCATTCTGACCCTCTTGCTCGACCTCTCGAGAGGCTCTATCGGGCCGGTAGCGGCTATTATCTTCCTTCTGGCAAAAGCGTCGTAGTACGCTCTAAGCAGGTTGGGGCTCGGCCTTGTATCAGCGTCCAGGAAGACCAGTATGCCGCCCCTGGCCGCGGCTGCGCCCCTGTTCCTGGCCACGCCTATTCCGGCTTTCTTGACAAGCAGCACTCTGCATCCGTAAGACCTTGCGATCTCGCCTGTCCTGTCGCCACCGGGCCTCATCGCTATTATTGTCTCGAAGCCCTTGAAGGTCTGGGCCCGCAGGCCGTCGAGAACGTTGTGTATGTACTTCTCTTCCCTGTAAGCCGGAACTATCACGCTTATTTTGATTTGAGAAGCCATACGTTGCACACTTGTCTTTCGATTAGGTAAAAATGCGTCGCTTCACTTCCTGCTGAAGTACATGCTGGCGTATATCGGTCCGAAGTAAGAGCTGTTCGGGGCCTGTATGAGCATCGTCGCGTTCCCGAACGCGTTGGGGTAGCCTGTGCAGATCTGCTTGCCGTTGACGTTGCTTATGCCAAGCAGCTTGAACGGCGGCAGGACGACAGCGTAGACGAAGGTGCTGGCGGAGCTGTTGTAGAGCAGGCTGTAGTGGAATACCTGGCTCGTGTTGGCCATGGTGTAGACGTTGTACGCGTTCGCCGCCCTGGCCCTCAGGATCACGCTCATGTTCTCCTGGCAGAAGGTCTGGTTCAGCGACACGAGCGTAAGGTCTGTTGTGTTCGCATAGCCCGGATTGCCGACAACGAACTTCAGCGCCGGGTGTATCACGAAAGGCGAGTTAATCAGGCTGCCGAGCAGCGCGTAGTTGAGGGTGAGCACGAAGGCGTAGAAAAGCGCCAGGGCAAGGAGCCCAAGCAGAAGCTTGTTCCTCTCGGGCGCACTATTGGATCTTGCGTATGTAGGCACGCATATAAACCGCATGCAAAGCTTAAAACGTTTAGGTGCAGGGGGAGAGATTTGAACTCTCGAACCCGCAAAATAGACGGTGATAGAAAATAGCAACAAAAATCAGCAGAAAGCCATACAGGTTAAGAAAACAGTTATTCTTCTACAGGATTTCCTATAATCTTGTAGCTTATTTTGTCCTTATGCCTGTTTAGCGCCACTAGCTGGTCTCTGTTAATGTAGTTCCATGCTTCTTTTCGTCCGCTCGTTTCGACAACCCTCTCGCTTATGGCGCCGAGTTTATGCAATATTGGAAATGCTTTCTTGTCGT
>JAKASF010000030.1 GCA_021828295.1 Microcaldota archaeon | reverse complement strand
CTGGCGCTCAGGCTCGGGACCAACGTGCTGCTCAAGGGCCACGCGACGATCATTACCGATGGGAAGAGGGCCGAGATCGTGGAATCCAGGACCGCCACGCTTGCCACGATGGGCACCGGCGACGTGCTCTCGGGCATAATAGGAGGCTATATGACGCTGAACGGCAACGTCTTCCTGTCAGCGTGCGCGGGCGCCTACCTGCAGGCCAGGATAGGCGACCTGCTATACAAGGAGAAGGGCTACCACGCCATAGCAACGGACGTGCTTGACTACATACCGAAGATTCTGAAAAAGTACGACAGGACATCGGGATAAGAAGATCTTGGAATGGCTAGCCCTTCAGGATTTCCGCGCCAGGAAGTCCGTTGAAATCTTGATCCGTGGTGAGTATCGTCTCGCCGCGCACCGTGCCGGTGGCGAGTATCAGCGAGTCCATCATGCCCATCCCGCTCCTCCTTCTCCTCGCCTCAAGGTTCAGCCTGCCCGCAAGCGTTGCGATCTCTCTGTCGAGGTTCACTATGTCCGAGAGCTTCTCAATGTGATCTATCAGGTTGTCTGGGTCTTGGTTCGTTCCCTCCGCCCACTGCGCCACCTCCGCGACAGTCACAATGCACGTGTGGCAGTTTTCTGCCTGGATAACGGAGCTGACCCTATCTCCCAGGGAGCCTCCCTTGAACAGCTCTATCCATGCGGATGCGTCTAAGAGCATAAACCGGCCTATATCCTGTCCCTTTCCTTTTCCCTCTTGAAAGACGGAGCGCCCTTCGCTATGCCGAACACCTCGTTTATCAGCTCGATCTTCCTCTTTTTCAGCAGCGAAAGTTCCACCTCCTCGCCTACCTTTAGACCTTGTTCGAGGATAATCGCCTTCGGAATCAGCACGCCTAAAGAACTGCCTACCTTCCTCAGTTTTGTCTTTATTATACTCATCTCAATCTATTATAATATATTATAACTAGTATAAAAACTTTGCGATATTTTTACTTTAGTAATAAATCATTTACTTAGGTAAAATATATAAGGTTTGCGAACAGAACTACATTATAGGTTCCAACCCTTGTTTGAGTGATTTATTTATGACTCTGGAGATAACTAAACATGCGAATGCACGGATGCGCAGGTATGGGGTAACAAAGCACGTGATAATATCTGTGATTGATACACCGGATGCGGTAGTGCAGGGATACACTGGCCGAAGGATCTACCAGAAAAAACTCAATGAGCATGTTCTACGGGTTATAGTAGAAGAGCATAAAAACATTAGGCGGGTAATAACAGTATACAAGGCAAGAAGTGTAAGATATGAGATATAAGTACGACGCGAAGACCGACATACTTACAATGATACTTGGCAGAGGCAAGCTTGACTTTGGGGAGCAGAAAGGAAACATAATAACACACTACGACAAGAAGGGGAAACCTCTTGAGATAGAGATACTTGATGCCAGCAAGACCACACTGAACATAGTCGGTGCGGTGTTCGGAGCCAAGAAGCGCATCGCGATGATTAGTAGCTAGTTTGACACTATTCCGATTGATTACCGGCTGAAGTTCTACGCGTCTGTGGCGTAAGCGGTTAGTGCAGCATCGGGAGGAACTTGAGCAGCCAGGTCTCCTCCTGCGGCTCTATCTCGGCCTCGGGATGCGCAACGTAGTGCGCTGTTATCTCCGCTATCTGCATCTCAGCGGCTCCGGCCATTGTGAACTTATCGCTCGCGACAGCCTGCATCTTCTTCTCCAGATAGCCCTTAACCTTTGGGTTGTCCCAGTTGAAGCCGCAGCTTCCCCCGGCGAAATAGCAGGTCTCGCCGTCTACCACCACGGGTTTTATGCCCCCCAGGAAGACGGCGTTTGCTCCGCCGCCTCCGAATTCCAGGCCGAAGCCTTCCAGGTACTTGATGCTGTTTGGTGCAAGCACATCGCCCCTGCTCTTTACGTTCGGATCGTCAAGAAGCATCATGCACGCTGCCTTCGTCAGTGCGTAATGAAGGTTCTTCTCGCTTCCCGGCGTCACATCGTAGCCGAGGAGATTCCCGTACGAGTCAAGCACCACTACTGCGTGGCCTACCGCCCAGTCCTCCAACGGCCCTTCGCTCGTCTTGAGTGGCGTTCTTGATGCCTTCTCTGCCGCGCTCTTCAGGCGCTCCTGGAAGGCCTCCGCACGCTTGCTCGTGCTAATAAGGTAATCCATATGCTCCTTGGTGGCTACGTTGAGTGCTACAATGTTTTTGGCCACGTAATCTCCGAACACAGGTCCCGTCCCTCGTACCCCGCGGAGATTGTGGAGGATCTCTCCCAACAGGCCTGCTTGCATGCGCAGGAAAGACCGTTCGGAAGCGACTTCTTGGTCTTGAGACTTCTTGATTGTGCCCTCCATTTAATCAGATATATTGTGATTTCCGCCCTATTTAAGCATTGACATAAATAGCAATTTCCGATAGCGAAACTGTTAAAATGCTAAACCGCAGCGCTACCTGCTGAAGTTCCACGAATCCGTTGCGTACACGGTTCTTGCGAGCTCGCTCGCCCTGCCCTCTTCCTCTCCACTCAGGCTTCCCTGCTCGTACTCCTTGCCCTTCGTGAACCCCTTCAGCAGCGCCTCGTACGTCTCCTCTATCGATGCGCTGGAGTACTTCGACACTGATGTGACTCGCTCCTCAACGCTCTTTATCATCTTGTCAGAGATCTTCTCCGCGCTCACGTTCAGCAGCGAGAACATCCGCTTGACATCGGTGTTGTAGAGAACTGTGCCGTGCTGCAGGAGCACTCCCTGCTTCCTTGTCTGCGCATTTCCTGATATCTTCCTGCCCTGCACGAGTATGTCGTTTATTGGGGCGAAGCTCGCCTCTATGCCCAGCGTCTTCAGGCCCGCGATTATCCAGTCGCAGATGAAGGCGTAGCTCTCTCTTATTCCGTGGGGGAAGAGCGACTCAGGGGCTATGACGCTATACGTCACCTCGCCGTCGAGGTCGTGGTACACTGCCCCGCCGCCGGTTATGCGCCTTATGTAATTGACTCCCAGTTCTTTGCATCTTGCTGTGTTGACCTCCTTCTCCATGCTCTGGAACGTGCCTATGGACACGGCGCTTGGCTTCCACCTGTAGAACCTTATCGTTGGCTCCGTCTTTTCGTCCCTTACGGCCTCGAGGATCGCCTCATCGGTGCCCATGTTTGTGTATGCGTCGTGTATCTCCAACGGGATTACTCGCCACTTCATCTGTATCCGTCCTCAGTGTTCTTTTTCATTCTTGCCTTGACGAGCCTCTTTATGAGCTGGACAGGGATCTTTTTGTTCAAAGGAAGATGTATTGCTGATTTTGTAGTAGTGTAGCCTGCAAGTTCCCTTCTGTGCTCCGCGATGATCGGAGGGCGCAGGTAGAGGCCGATGTGCGTCTTCATGAGACCGAACCAGGCCACATTGCCCCTGTCATAGCCGGGCATCCCGTAGCCTATGCTCTCCGCGGCATCCGGTGCCACCTCCCTTATCGCGGCCCTCACCTCCCTGAGCTTGCTCTGAGCGCTCTTGGGCGCTCTTGCGATGTATGCGTCTACGCTCTTTGGTCCATTCTTCATGCTCTTCATTTCTTCACCGCCATCCTTATCGTCTCCGCGATCGCGTCCGGCGTCACGCCTATCAGCTCAGCATTGCTCAGGGCGAGCACCTTAGCTATCTTCCCTGAGATCTCGTCCTTCTTCGCCCTCGGACTCGTGCCCACCAATGCCTTCTCTATTCTCGGCAGCGTCTCCTCCGGGTGCAGGAAGAAGTCACCCAGGATCTGCACGCTCCTTATCTTCGGCCCGTAGACCAGCCTAACGCTGACCATCTTCCCCCCAGGAACCTTCTGCTCTGCGAAGCCCTCCACGTATCAGCTATTCGCAAAAGGTATTTAAGAATTAGGCGAGAATCAAGTGCATGGCATTGCAAAAGCTAGGGATAAACAGGAAAGACCTGAAGGAGGATTCACCAACTGGGGCTGAGGCGGGCGGAAAGAAGCTCGCTGTTGTGCTCCACAAGGGCAAGGTCTTCGCCATATACGCTGTGTGCACTCATGAGGGCGGGCCCTTGGAGGAGGGCTCGATGGACGGCGATGAGATAATCTGCCCGTGGCACTCCGGCGCCTACAACATAATGACCGGCAAGGCCGATGAGAACACGAACTGGGTGCATGATACTCCGGTGTACAAGGTAGTTGAGGGACCGGACGGCACTCTCTCGGTAGAGATGTGAGGCTACTGCCTCCAAAGTCTTTCGTCCTGATCGCGGCTGCCGGAAGTGGATATGAATTCGGCGAAAGCGCTCTCGAGCCTATCGGGGTGGCCGATGCCGATGAGCGCGGTCTCATCATCGTTGAGCTTCATCGCCTCATTTATTGACTTGATTTCATCGCTTGTTGTGGATGCATGCGGCTCCTTGTTTGTAAATGAGATACAGCCGTACTTGCCGAAGACGTCTTTATGCACATTCTCGCCGGGCCTGCCGCCGTTTAGCTTTATGGCAAACGCGCGGTTCTCGCCGGCTATGCCCATCGTTATCGTGGGGCTCTTGTTGCCTATGAAAACGCCGGTGACGTCGAAGATGGTGAGATGGTCGAGCACTTTGTTCTTCGTGGCGCGCTGCTGGTGTGCGGAATAGCGGCGCTGGAGCAGGATGC
>JAKASF010000011.1 GCA_021828295.1 Microcaldota archaeon | reverse complement strand
ACACGAGCTCGATAGTCAACAACTACGTTGCAGGCGGGGTCAGCAGCGCGACAGGCTTCGTTTTCGTCAGCTCGCACAACAACAGCATAGGCTTCAACAACGCGACGCGCAATCCTGCCTACGGATTCGACTTCATAAACTCCGTTAACAACACCGTGTACAACAACAGCGCCTTCGGCAACGCGCATGATTATGTCTGCTCCGGCTCCTCCACCGGCCTCTTCTCCAACCCCATAGGCGTCAACTACGGCCTGTCGAAGAGGTCATGCAGCTGGCTTATAGCGCTCAACCCGCTCCTGCTCGGCCCGTCCTGCTCCGCAATATTCACTCCTACGCAGGTCACGCTCACGCACGACTTCCTGTTCACTCCGGGAAGCACGTGCTTCAGCGTCTACACGAACTCGCAGGGATCCGCAAACTCCACCAGCATAAACTGCGCGGGCTACACCGTCTACGCGCCTAACGGAGGAACTTTCGTGAGCGTCTCCGGGGCCAGCAATGTCAAGGTGCAGAACTGCCTGCTGTGGAACTTCACAACGGGCGTGCTCAGCAACGGCGACTCCGCGGTAGTCTACAACAACACATTCGCAGCCGGGGAGAGCGCCGTGACGCTCACCGGCGGCAGCTTGCAGAGCATATACAAGAACGTTGTAGACAACAACACCAACGGCATGATAATAAGCAACGTGTCGCGTTTCAGCATATACAACAACCAGTTCTTCAACAACACGCTCAGCATAGCGCTCTACAACAGCACGTCATCTAACATCAACAACAACACCGCCATCAACAGCGCTGTCGGCATCTATCTCTCCAATGTCACCGCCACAACGGTACAAAACAACATGCTCACCAACTCGAGTACCGACTCCATCCTCTGCGCGGGCAGCGCGCTCTCGCAGGGCAGCGGCGATTTCGATGGCGGCGGCAACGTCTGCAGCCGAGGCGTGACAAAGAGCAACTGCGTCTGGATAAAGAGCTCGGCCACCTGTACTTCTTAGTCTACGAGCCTCTTGTAGCCCATGGCCTCGAGCCTGCTCTCTATGTCTTTATAGCTCTTGCCGCAGAGCATGCCTCCCGCAAGGAAATCCTCGTCGGTGACCTCCAATAGGCAGAAGTCGGGCGCCTTGAAGGAATTCATCGATGCTTCATCGCCGAATTCAAAATCTGCAAGCACGAGCCCGTTCAGGTCTCCCTTGAATACGCCGATCTGGGCATCGAGTCCGTCCTTGGCGTAGAAGTATCGTATTTTGTGCAGTCTTTTACCATCGGTATTGGCCAGCGCCTCGAACTCATCCTTGGTTATCCTTACCGTTTCCTCGTTCATCACAGCAGGATTATCTCTGGCCGGCTCCTTCTTCGTGATCTCGTAGCTGCTGCCGCTCTTCCTTATGCGCAGAGTCGCATGTTCCCGTGTCTTAGGCACGTAGATGTCAACTACTTCCTTGCTTTCGCAGCCGCTCAGATCCGGCACGAATTTGACCAAGAAGGTCCTCTCTAGCTCTTCCATGCTTCCCGCGAAGATATCCGAAGTTAGCATTTATATACATGAAAAAAGATAAGTGGATTATGGCACAGCTTGCTATAGCGGACGTGACAAACGCGCTAAAGAACACGGTAGACCCTGAGATCGGCATAAACATAGTCGATCTCGGCCTGCTGTACGACATAAAAGTCGATGCCAACAACAACGTTAGTCTCAGGCTCACGATGACCAGCCCGATGTGCCCCGTGACGAGCGTGATAATGGCGGATGTGCAGCTCAGGCTCGAGAACCTGCCCGGAGTCGGGAAGGTGAACCTGGACCTCGTCTGGGAGCCCGCCTGGAGCCCCGAGATGATAAGCGAGGAGTTCAGGGTAGCGATGGGCGCCTAGCAATTATTTTTTGCCCAGCAGCCCTGCCATCTTCAGGATATCGATTGTCGAATCCCCGATGAACTTCAGTCTTGTTATCTCTTTTGGAGTGAGCCATCTGAGCTCGTCAATGTCATCCGAAGGGGTTTCCTTTCCGCCAACCACCCTCGCCCTGTAAAAGAAGATTATCCTGTGTACCTTGTGTTTCGGCACGAGCATCTCATACACTGTAATGAGTTCTGTCGGCTTTATCGATAGGCCCGTTTCTTCCTTCAGTTCCCTGACAACCGCCTTCTCCGCCCTTTCTTCGAAGTTAAGGCCGCCGCCCGGAAAGACCCACATGCCCTTCGGCCACACGCTCCTCTTTCCGATCAGGACCTTCCCGTCCCTGCGCACCACCAGCGCGGCTGCGCCGACACGTATTGTGTTGCGTTCTCCGCCCATTACCTCAGCTCCTTGTCGGAGAAGAAGAACTTTATCTCTTTCTTCGCCTCTGCGGTGTTGCCAGAAGCGTGAATCAAGTTGTATATTACGCGTTTTTCTTTACCAGCTTTTAATATCGAGTCGGTTGAGAAATCGCCTCTTATTGTTCCGGGCGTCGCCTGAGAGCAATCTGTTGGGCCAACAAGCTTTCTTACAGCCATTATCGCATCCGAGCCCTCGAGCACCACAGCAACTACGGGTCCAGAAGCAGTGTAGTCCATCAACCATTTCCTAACAAGTTTACCATGTTCCCATTCGCTTCTACCTAGTTTTTCTCCACGCAGCCTCGCAGCTTCTGTATTCTTCTTTCCAAGCATAAGTATCCATTCCTTGTCATTAGGATAGAAGGCGTTTACTTTCTTTTTATCAAGCCAAAGCATTTTTGCAGAACTGATGCTTAATCCCGCATTTTCAAAACGTGTTATTATCTTCCCAACCAGACCCCTTTTCACGCCGTCTGGTTTTACTATTATCAATGTCTTCTCCATTCACCACACCTTGTAGAAAACATCTTCGTTACCCATCTTGTAATCGAAGAGCTCATTGTCTGTAAACCAGTTGCTTATCTCGCTTTTCGCCTCCCCAACGCTCCCAGAAGCGTGAACAACATTTACTATTGGCCTGTTGGTCGCATTTCCCAGCTGAACGTCATCTATGGAGAAGTCGCTTCTTATGCTTCCTGGCGTCGCTTTCATCGGGTTGGTCTCCCCAACGAGTCTTCTAACGTTATCGACTGCCTTGTTGCCCTCAAGCACCATCGCAACCACCTTGCCGGATGTCATGAACCTTATTATCCATTCCTTGATCTGCCTTCCAATCTTTTCAGCGTCGTCTGACCCAAACTTCGCTCTTATGTCAACTCCCATCTCCTTGAATGTGCTTATGCTTCTACCCCCAACCTTCTCGTACCATTCTTTTGTATCCGGATAGTTTTTCTCCACGAGATTTCGGGTTGGCTTGAGCATCTTCAGACCCACCATCTTCAGCCCGCTTCTCTCAAACCTGCCCATAATCTCACCAACAAGTCCCCGTTGTACTCCATCTGTCTTAATTAAAGCAAGTGTTCTCTCCATGCCATCACAAACATTACTCATATCTGCCTTTCAAGCTTTTGGGCAGAAACTCTTCCGTCCTTCCACTGGCCGGCGTAGGGTCTGCTGATCTCTCCATGCACCTGGTCCCACACCAGGTTGACGAGCCTTGCTCCCATGTCGAACTCGAAGTCCACGTCGCTCAGGTTTGCCAGTCCGAACGTGAGCGTGCCAGAGTATCCTGGATCTCCCTTCGTCGCTACTAGAAGTATTCCGCTCCTCTGCAGCGTGCTCCTGGGGTAAACGTGGGGCATGATGTAAACCGGCGCCTTGCCCTCCTCTATGACTATCTTCTCCGCAGGTACGTTGACCTTCTCGATCGTGTGTATCAGGACGTAGCTGTGCGCCTCCAGCGTGAACGGGCCCTTGTGCTTCCTTACGTCCGCTATCTTCTCCGCATTCGGCGTCTTCCTATCTTTTAGACCTATGTAGCCCTTTCCGCTTATCTTGTACACCTCTCCCACCCTCAGGTCCATGCCTACGCCCTCGGGGTTCTTCTCCCTCTCCCCGAGGTTCTCCACGAGGTTGTACTTCTTGTTCAGCTCTAGTATCTTCTTGGCAGAAATTATCAGAAAATCAGCCTTTTATAGATAATATGTCCAATGTCTTTATAGCTTTCTGCTTTTGGTGATTAACATGATCAGGCAGCCGATAATAGTGGTAATGGGCCACGTAGACCACGGCAAGTGCGTTAGCGGAGACACGCTTCTGGAGCTGTCAGACGGCAGATTGCTCAAAGCCGAATCGGCATTCGAGATGTTCAGATATGGGGAGCCCATATCGCAACCCGAAGGCGATGCCTACTCCGCCAGAGGGATGAGGCTGTTATCTGCAGATGACGAGGGCAACGTCGTATCAAAAAGGGTTGGCTATGTGTGGAAGCTCGCGGCGAACAGGCTGGTGTGCATCAGTACCAGGGCAGGTTACGAAATCAAAACGACTCCGGAGCACAAGTTTCTCTCAATTACAAAAGACGGAGAGATTGAGTACGTTGAAGCGTCAAAGCTAAAGGCAAGCGATACGCTTCTTATACCCGCTAAAACCACAACCTCACCTCTCAGCCTGATTGGAATCAAAAAGCAGATATTCCTCAGGATCAGCGATGCCTTTCTGCTTAGGCCATCTGATGAATTGAACGGAAGGATAGTGGCTTTCTGCCAGAAGGGAGGTGTGCGAAAAACCGGCAGAGACGTCGGTGACGCCCACCTCAGTTTTCACATGCATAAAGGTTACTACAGAGCTTCTGTACTTCGGAAAATCGTTTCCAAACTTTCCTATTCAGAAGACGAAGTGTACGACCTGATTCAGAGCATAAAATTCTCCACTTCTAAACAGCGCGCAAGCCACAAGTCATTCTGGCTAAACATTCCACACAACTCAGCTGAGTTTGAAGCGCTTTATTACGTCTTAGGTTTGCTGTACGGCGACGGGCTTAGAGAAAGCGCAAACCTGAGCAACACATCAAACGTTATAATAGACGAGTTCAGGAAGCGCATAATGGAATCCTTCGGAATCGGCGCAACGGTCAGCTGGCAAAGGACATCTTTCATTGTACGCCATAAGGGAGGCAAAACATTCGCAAAGTTCTTATCAACGCTGTTCGCGTATCCCGAAGTTGATAAAACCAGGATTTTAGAGGTTCCCGACCTGGTTAGCGCCGCATCTGACGACCTTGTTCGTAAGTTCATTCAGGGCTTTTTCGATGCGGAAGGATACGTGCAGGCAGCAAATAACATGAAAAATGTGGGAATCGGTTGCGAAAGTCCCATTCTGATGAGGCAGCTTCCCCTTCTCTTGCATAGATTTGGTTGCTTCGCGCATTTTATAAAAAGGAAAGATAAACGACCAGAAATCTGTATAAGCGGGTCGTCTAATCTGCACGCCTTTTACCGGAGCATCGGCTTCACCGAACCTAGCAAATCGGAGCAGCTCAAGAAGAACCTTGCAGATACCGTCTCCAGCCGCGTATTCGAGAGCACCCCCCTGAACGGAGGCTTTGTAACAAAGCTGAGGCAAAAGTATGGAGTAACAGGCAAAAGAGGATTTGATCTTAACTACTATGAAACAAAACAGAGATTGACGTATCACTCTCTTTCAAGACTCCTACAGCTCTCCAGGGAGACAAGAGCGCTGCCGTTGACTGCAATCCTGTCCAAATACAAGATGGTTCAGGTAACAGAGCTCACGGTGCTGGAGGGCGACTTCCCGGTTTACGATTTTACAGTAGACGACACGCATAACTTCATAGCAAACGGCCTTATAGTGCACAATACTGCATTGCTTGATAGTGTAAGGAGCAGCGCCGTTGCTAGTCGTGAAGCCGGGGGCATAACCCAGCACATCGGGGCTAGCGAGGTGCCTCTCAGCGTCATCGAGGATGTCGCAGGGCCGGTGCTCAAGCAGTTCGGAGCCAAGATAGCCATACCGGGCCTGCTCTTCATCGACACTCCGGGGCACGAGGCGTTCACAAACCTGCGGAAGCGCGGCGGCGCGGTCGCCGACCTGGCGATACTTGTCGTCGACATCTCCAAGGGCTTCGAGCCGCAGACCTACGAGGCAATCGAGATACTCAAGGAGTACAAGACCCCGTTCGTGCTCGCAGCCAACAAGATAGACCTGATCACCGGCTGGCGCCCGCAGAAGACGAGCAGCTTCGTCGAGTCTCTCTCGAAGCAGGAGAAGAACGTGCAGGATGCGCTGGAGGCGAAGCTGTACGAGCTCGTGGGCAAGCTCAGCGAAGCCGGCTTCTCGAGCGAACGCTTCGACAGGATAACCGACTTCAGGAAGGAGGTGGCGATACTGCCAGTCAGCGCCAAGACCAAGGAGGGCATCGCGGAGCTGCTGGTGTTCACCGCAGGCATAGCGCAGAAGTTCCTTGAGGCCAGGCTGAACATAGAGGTGAAGGGACCTGGCAGGGGAAGCCTGCTGGAGAAGAAAGAGGAGAAGGGCCTCGGCACAACTATCGATGTCATACTCTACAACGGCACGCTTAAGGTAAATGACACGATCGCCTTCGGCACTCCCGCCGGCGTCGCCAAAGCGAAGATCAGGGCGCTGCTCAAGCCCAGGCCGCTTCAGGAGATGCGCGAGAGCAGCAGCAAGTTCTACTCCGTCGAGTCCGTCTCCGCGGCCTCTGGAGTTAAGATAAGCGGCGTCGGCTTCGACGAGGCACTTCCGGGCTCGCTCGTCATATCCACAGACGACAGCAGCTACGAGAAGGAGATAGCGACGGAGATGAAGGATGTCTTCGCTACGGAGCAGAGCGGGATAGTGCTGAAGGCAGACACGATCGGCAGCCTCGAGGCGCTCTCCAGGCTCCTCGCCAACGAGGGCGTGAAGATAAGCAAGAAGGGCATAGGCAACGTGAGCAAGCGCGACGTGCTCGACGCGTTCGCCATGCGCGCCATCGACCCGTACAGCTCTGTCGTGCTCGCGTTCAACGTCTCAGCTGACACGGATGCGCAGTCTGAGAGCGAGGCGGCGAACGTGAAGATAATAAACGAGAACATAATCTACAAGATAATCGACGACTACAAGGAGTGGTTCGACGGCCAGAAGAAGAGGGAGCGCGACGACGCCACAAAGTCGATAACGTTCCCGTGCATAGTCAAGATACTTCCCAATACTGCATTCCGCATCTCGCATCCAGCGATCTTCGGGGTGGACGTCGCGGCCGGAAGGCTCAAGTCGTCTGTGCTTCTCATGAACAAGCAGGGCGAGGTGGTTGGCAGGGTGCGCGAGATGCAGAACAACGGCATGGCTGTCGATGAGGCGAAGAAGGGGGACAGCGTCGCCATATCCATAGACGGGATAACCTTCGGCCGCCAGGTTAAGGACAACGACGTGCTATACTCGCACATAAACGACGAGGAGGAGCAGCTGCTGCGCTCCAAGTTCGGCTACCTGCTCAGCGACGAGGAGAAGGAGTTGCTCAACGAGATCTCCGCGCTAAAGAGGGGCGGTGGCTGAGCTACTTCTCCAGGTCTACGTCCCACTTCATCAGGTTGTACTCCTTCTTCGTGTCCACGCTCCTTATCGGGAGCCTGCCGAAGATCACGCTGTCGATCGTAGCGTAGATTATCCTCGGGTGCTCTTCCTCCATCACCTGCTTGTGGAAGAGCACGTCGTGCTTGTAGGCGGCTTCTGGATTGTCGTAGGCGCCCATCGTGAAGAAGTCGTACGTGCCTATCAGCGGCGCGGTCATGAGGAACCTGCTTATCAGCGAATTCTCGTCGTCCCCCTGGAGTGCCCGCCTCGACTTTGCCGAATCCTTCTCGTAGTTCTCTGTGGGCCTGTACTTGCTGAAGAAGGTCATCAGGGTCACGTCCTTCGGCTTGTCCATGGTTATTGTGAAGCGCTTCAGGTAGTTGGTCTTGAGCAGTTTGTTGAAATTGTACGCGACCGTGTTGAAGTGCATTCCCAGCGTCTTTGACATCTCCTGGAACGATGTCCTCGAGTTGGAGTTCAGTATCTTCAGCATGTCCCTGTACTTCTGCGGCATCTCCACCCTGTCCAGGAGCTCGTTTCTCAGCGGCAGGAAGCCCAGCTGCCTGTGGACCACCTCCGATGACCTCCACTCCCCTCCCAGCTCCCCTATCAGTATCTGCATGTTCTTGTCCCAGCGGGCGTACTCCCTGCCGAAGGTGCCGACCGCGTATATTATCAGGTCGTACTGCCCCTTCGTGGCTACAGCGAACTGCGGAATGTAAGACTGGCCAAGCAGCTTGGTGACCTTGGCGTAGTCCGGCTTGGAGTCGAACTTCACGCATATGAGATGCGGGCTCACCAGTCCCAGGGCGCTCTCGTTGAACTCGACAGTATAGCTGATCCGGAACTCTTCCTCCATCTTCCTTATCCGGTCTACCACGGTCTTCCTCGACATCGAGACCGCCTTTGAGATCTCCGAGATCGAGGCCCTCGAGTTCTCGGACAGCAGCCTGACCATCTTCCTTGTGACCAGGTTGTACCTCTCGTTGAACTCGCTCCTGAGATCAAGCTCTATCTCCTTCATAGTCCCACGTTCAAAATAACAATGTTTTGTATTAACTTTGTTATTTTTCTTCATATTTAAAATCCTTTCGCAAACAATGCTTAACCATGGAAGTGAAGATGCTGGCGAACACGTACCTTGTGCTCGCCCTGCTTCTGGGCGCGATGCTCCCCGTCATGCTGAGCCTAGCCACCAGCATGAACACATCGGAGTTCCTGCTAATCACGTACGCGCTCGCGGTCCCGGCATCGTATGCGCTCGTAGTCTTTATGGGAAAGAAGGAGCAGCTCTTCGGCTACCTCAGGAACAAGAAGACGCTCGCGCTCATCGCGGCCATAGGCCTGCTCGAGTACACGTTCCTCGAGTTCGGGCTCTCCTACGCTGAGCGCTTCGTGTCCGCGTCCCTCGCCACTGTAGTGTACAGGTCGTATCCACTGCTGATGCTCCTCTTCCTGCCTTTCGTGCTGAAGGAACGCATAACCAAGTATCAGGTAGCCGCGCTCTCTCTCGCCTTCGTCGGGCTCTACCTGGCGCTAAGCGGGGGCAGCCTCAGCATCTTCTCCGGCAGCAACATAGACATAATAGGATTCCTGATAGTGGTGGCGCTGACGAGCGCGCTTGCCACGGCGCTGGTCAAGAAGTATAACTATGAGATGGGGAGCAGCATGTTCATCTTCAACCTGGCCAACCTGGCCTTCTTCGCAATGCTCTTCGTCGCACAGGGCATGCCCATCTCACCGAACACCGCAGGCAACCTGGTGCCAATACTCTACGTGGGCATAATCTACAACGTGCTCGTGGGCTACTTCTACTTCGAGGCATTGCGCATGCACAAGACCACCTTCCTCACCAACGTCTACTTCCTCTCGCCTTTCATCACCTTCGTATACTCGGCGCTGATACTCGGTGAGGCGATACGGCCCTACTACATCGCCATAGCTGTGCTTGTCACCGCGGGCGTGCTGATCCAGAAACTGGACAAGCTGGGAGGCAGCTACATCGCTAAGCAGAAGAGCAGGCTGAGGAACTTTGTCATATTCGATGTCAGCGGCGCCTTCGCCAATACCGGCGAGACCGCAATAACCAGGTCGCTCGAGGCCGGAGGCAGGGTACTCGCAGTCAGCATGCCGGCCAGGCACGAGGGTGCTGTGGTCAAACTCGCGAAGGAGAAGAACTACGGCAATGTGTATACGCACAGCCACAAGCCTATAGCAAGCGAGGCCAAGTTCGTGCGCGAGATAATGGGCGCGAAGCAGGATGACATGATACTCTTCAAGGTCGGCGACCTGGACGAGGGCGAGGAATTCTTCGGCGACATGTCGGACCTGATAGGCAACGAGCCCCAGGGGCACCTCTTCACAAAATAACAGCATATGTTGTTGATTTTGTAGAAAAGAGAATGGTATTTAAATAAGAAGCTTCATATGTATGTACGAGGATCTCAGTTAGCAAATCTATTTTGTTTAACTAGAATCCCACCCACCCACCCATAAAAAGCGGCACGCCCTCTGGTGTGCCCTTTTCTATTTAACAAGCCCGCTCAGCTCATCGCCATCCACGTTGAGCCTGTGCCTGCTCATTATCTCCCTGATCTTCTCGTCTCTGCCCTCTCCCTTGCTCTCTTTGGCTAGCTTCTCCAAGGCCTTGCCGCGTATGCGCTCCAGCCTGCCTGTCTTTATCGCCTTCTCTACCGCCTTCGCATCCCTGGGCGTCTGCTTGAGTATCTCCTCTATGGCCGTCTTGGTTATCCTGCCCTTTGTGTACTCCCCGAATATCTTGAGCATGGCCTCGTCTCCTATCGCGTCTACGTTCTTGCCTGCGCGCCTCATCTGCGTCATCTTGTCCAGAAGCACAGGCGCGACTACGCCACCCGGCGCGCCCGTCTCGTCCACTATCCTGGTGAAGAGGCCTAGATATGGGGACCAGAGCATCTGCTCCTCCAGCTGCTTGTTCTTTATCTCCCCGCCGAGCATCCTCACCACCTTGCCCACATCCACGGCCTGTTTCGATGCCTTCTCGTGCATCTCGCGGTCCAGCGGTATCGGCCTAACGTCCGTCTCCGGGTACATCCTCGCTCCTCCGGGCAACGGCCTGAGGAACGTGGTTATCAGCATCTGCGAGTTCACGCCCCTTGTCTCGTTCGGCACCCCGAGCGCCGCCTGCTGGGCCCTCGCGTTCGCGAACGCAAGCGCGCCCCCGCACATCTCCCTGTCGCCAGCCACGATTATGAACGCATCGTTCTCCTTCATACCGAGCATGCGCCTGAGCTCATCGAGCTCCTCCTTCTGGAACCCATAGGCGCCAAGGTCCTCATCGCTGTGGATGATTCCGCCCGCTCCTGCGAGCTTCGCGTAGTCGCTGATCTCGCTTCCGAGCCTCCTGCCCGGGTTCACCTCCCGTCCGAGAAGGCCCCCGTAGCCCTGCAGCCTCGAGGCCATCACCGCCCCGCTCACGTCCTCGAGCGCCTTCCTGAGTATCTTCACCTTGGTCTCCCCGAACAGGGCTGTTGCGTCAAGCGGCGGGTGCACGCGCGCATCGCGTTTCTGCAGCTCCTTCTTTATCTCTATCAGGCTGACCTGCCTGCGCACCTCGTTCTCGATTATCTTGTCCATGGTCTCGAGCTCCTGGAAACCCTTTATCTCCACGCGGGCGCCTTCGCGTATAGATACGTTGACGTCCTGCCTTATCGAGCCGATTCCGCGCTGCACCTTGCCGGTTAGCCTCAGTACTAGTCCAATCCTCCTCGCTACCTCCTTCGCCTCCTCCGGCTCTCGTATCTCCGGCTCGGTGTCTATCTCCACGAGCGGTATGGCGAGCCTGTCAACGTTGTAGATCACGAGCCTGTTGTCGCTGTGCTCTATCCCGCTAGATTCCTCTTCGAGGAAGATGGAGCTTATGCCTATCTGCCTGCCATCGAAATCCAGGTGCCCGCCGTGCCCTACCAGCAGGGTCCTCTGGAACGCGCTTGGATCGCTGCCGTCCACGACCTCCTTCCTCATAGGCTCGAACTCCGCAGGTACCCAGCATCCGAACGATGCTCCCATCTGGAGCGCAGCGAAAAGCGCCTCTGCGTTGAGCTCGTGCGGAGGCTCCTCATCCACTTCTACCAGGCAGCTCGTGTTCCTGAATACATTGTACACGAACTTCCTGCCCCGCATGGTCTCAAACGCTGCCGACAGGTCCACCCTTCCAAGCTCGCCCGCAACCGCCCTCTGCCTCCTGTCTATCTCTGCAATCGAGATGTCGTCTGGCAGCAGCGCATCGCACGAACAGAACAGTTTGTGCTCAGTTGCCAGCCTCTGGTGTATCTCGAGGCCGCACATGAACCCAAGCTTCTCGTAATCCAATCCTTCCACTGTTTCACCGCTAGAACCAATCTACCTCTGTCCTTTCGGTTATCTCCCCGGCGATGTTCCTGTTCAGCATCTTCGCCGCCTCGGCGCGCTTGTGGTTGCCCAGAAGCCACCCTAGTTTGACTAGCGCCACTTCGGGGAGCATGTCCTCGCAGTAGATCGCGCCAGCTCCAGAGATGAGCCTCAGGTTCCTGTACACGTTGGCGTTCACCCTTCCGTTCAGCGTCTGCGATGTCATCCCCACGACAACGCCAGCATCGACTGCGCGCTTTATGTGCCCGAGCCACGAGTACCTCTCATCAGATGGCGAGACCGCCACGTGGCCCATGCCAGTGCCTTCTATTATTATGCCCTTGTACCTCTTCCCTATGTAGAAGTCGACGATCTCGGGGTCTGAATTGGGGTAGAACTTGACCAGTGCCACCTTGGGTTCGTAGCCCGACTCCACGCGCAGCTTTTCCTTCCCGTTTTGCACGCGCCTATGCTCTCCCATGTACTCTATGTTTCCGCCAGCGTCTATTCTCGCTATCGGCGTGCCGTTTATCGGCCTGAACGCGTCCCTCTTCGTCGTGTGCATCTTCCTGACCTTTGTCCCGCGTATGAAGTTGCAGTAGTTGTCTGAGGAGCTGGCGTGCATGCAAACGCCAACCTCGGCGACGTTTCCCTTCGCGGCCAGGTGCGCCGCGCATAGCAGGTTCATGTACGCGTCGCTCGAACCCCTGTCGCCGCTCCTCTGCGCGCCGGTCAGCACTACGGGCCCGTTTATCCCGTTGAGCATGAAGCTCAGCGCCGCGGCTGTATAGTGCATCGTGTCTGTGCCGTGGGTGATTATCACACCGTGCGAGTCAGAGAGCGCCTTGGCCGTGGCCCTAGCTATGCTCTGCCAGTCTTGGTAGAGCATGTCCTCGCTCGCGATGCGCATCGGGCTCACCAGCTTGAAGTTTGCTATGTCGAGTATCTCCGGGACTTGGGCCAACAGCTCCTCCGGTTCGACGAGCATGTGCACCCCGCCTGTCATGTAATCTACTTTGCTCTCGATCGTGCCCCCGGTAGCCACTATGGCCACATCCGGCAGGTTCTCCCTCTTCTCCAGCTTGACCCTTGGGAATGCGAACGACTCCTTCGCGTGCTCAAGCTTCTCTATCTTTGATCCGGCGCCCAGCTTCAATCCCACGTTGTACCCGTTTTTCAGCTTGAGGACGAGAACCCCCTGGTCTCCAAATTCCGGTCTTGGAAGCAGTGTCCCTTCAAACTTCTTGCTGCCGATCGAGACTCTTATCGCGTCGCCAGGAGCGATTCCCTTCTTGCTCAGCAGGGCCTCCACTTCCCTAGAATACATGAGCAGACTTGGCTTCGCTATTTTAAATTCCTTTCACTGCGATGACCTAGACGTGTTTTTATACCTTTACTGCCTAACGAATCTGCAAAGAGTTAGTTAGAATGCGATGCGAAAGATGCGGCAGGGACGTGTTCAAGCATGTGGTGTGCAACTACTGCGAAAGGAAGATCGGGCAGGAGTGCATAAAGAGCTCAAAGAGGAAGACGAAGGTAATCAAGCTCATCATATGCAAGGACTGCTGGAGCGTAATGGAGAGAAGGAAGGCGTACAAGAGCGCAGAACCGTCTGTCCAGGCGGCGGTCAGGGCACAACAGCAGCAACAGCAGCAGGCAATGCGCTGATTACTCCTTCTTTTCCACAGAAAGGCTAAGCTTTTCCTCCTCTATGTCGAACTCCTTGGCGTCGGCTTGCTGCGCGCCCTCGCGCAGCTCTGTGGCGTTGACATCCTTCCTTATCTGCGCGCTGTACTTCTTGATTATCTCGGCCAGCGGCACGCTCGCCTCGTAGTGCACCGCTATCCTGTCTCCCTTCTTCATCGACTTCTCCTTTCTCGCGAGCTGCACCCTCCTCTCGACCTCCCTCAGCATGCCCTCCTCCCAAAGCTCCTTGCTCATCTCCCTGTCAACCGATGCAATGCCATGCCTGAACGCGATCGCATTCTCGCTCTCTATCTTCTGGACGATTGTGAAATGCTCTGCGGTCACGTCTGCTAGCCCTTTGTCTGTGTGCAGCGAGTAGTGCCCGCTCTCCGACACCGCTTTCTCGATCGCATCCGCGTTCTCCTTCCTTAGCGCGTCTGCCACGGCTCCCGCCCTTTCCTTAAAATCCGGGCCGATCTTGGCGAAGATAGGCCGCACCTCCCTTCCGAATCCCTCAACCTTCTTTACCTCAACCTTCTTGACGTTGGTGTAATCCTCAACCAGTCCGCTCAGTCTTTCGAGCGCAGCCTGGGAGGCGTCGTCCTTGACCTCCAGAATCCCGCGGGCTATCGGCCATCTCAACTTTATCCCCGCCTTCTCCCTGCTGTTCAGCAGCGCCGTTATCGCCTCGCGCGCTATCCCGAACTCGGCTTCGAGTCCCGCGTTTATCGCGTTCGTGTCCGCTTTCGGCCAATCCTCGAGCGACGCGCTCTCCCTCTCATTCGCGTAGAGCTCCCTGTGTATGAACTCTGTTGAGAATGGGACTATCGGGGTCGCCATTATGGTTATTGTTTTGAGTATGTAGGCCACTAGGTTGGCTATCTGCCTCAGCTCCTTCTTGCTCGCCCCCTGCACCCTCTTCTTGGCCAGCCTGAGATAGAACCTGCTGAAGTCTTCTATCAGGAAGTTCTTGGTCTCGCTCACCGCAGAGTCGAGCATGAACGAGTCGAAGTTCCTGTCGAAGTTTCCTATCAGCGTGTTCAATCTGGACAGGATCCATGCGTCTTCCATCGCTAGCGACTGCGTCGTCCTGGGCTTCTTCAACGCGTGCGTGTCTACTCCTGAGAGCGAGGCCAGCTCCTTCACCAGCTCGGCCGTGTTGTACAGCGTTATTATGTCCCTGTCGGCCTCGGTTATCTCGTCCTTCTTGAGCTTCAGCTCCTGCCATCTCGGATGGCTAGAGCACCAGAGCCTGAAGCCGTCGGCGCTCGAGATCGCGAAGAGGTCGTTTGCTGTTACCGAATTTCCCAGGTGCCTGTGCATCTCGCCCCCGAACTGGTCTTTCATCATGCCGCCTATCACCACAGTCTTGAATGGCGTCTTGCCGTACGCCGCGACACTGGTGCGCATCAGCGTTGCGAACCATCCCCTTAGCTGCTCGTTGCTCTCGGTTATCCAGTCGGCCGGGAAGAGCCTTGCGAACTCCTCGTCGCTGAGGCTAGCCGTGTGCGCGATGCCGGCATCGTACCACACGTCGATAACGTCGGGTATGCGGCTCATCTCGCCCCCGCACTTCCTGCACTTGAACTTCACCTCGTCTATGTGGGGCCTGTGCAGGTCGTCTGGCTCCTTGCTGAGCTGCCCGCGCTCCACCAGCTCCTTCACCGACCCAATCACCTCTACATCGCCGCACGAGGCGCATGTCCATATGGGTATAGGCGTCCCCCAGTACCTCTGCCTTGTTATAGTCCAGTCAGGGGAGCTGTTTATCGCCTCGTTGAACCAGTCCTGTCCGGCAGCAGGCTGCCAGCGCACCTTCTGGTTCTGCTTCAACATCCTCTTCTTTATCTTCTGTACGTTCACGAACCACTGCTCTGTTGCTCTGTAGATCAGCTTGCTGCCGCATCTCCAGCAGTGGGGGTAGCTGTGCTTCACCTCTCCCTGACCGAGGAGAGCCCCGATCTGCTTGAGGTCCTCGAGCACGCGCGGATTTGCCTCCTCGGGCACCTTCAGGCCCGCATAAGCGCCGGCGTCGCTCGTGTATCTTGCGTGCGCATCAACGGGCGAGAAGACGGGAAGCCTGTGCTCCTTGCCCAGCCTCTCGTCCTCGATTCCGTGTCCGGGGGCCACGTGGAGCAGCCCGCTCCCTTCAGACACGGTGACAAACGTCTCGCTCAATATAACCTTGTGGTACTTCCTCAGTTCCTTCTGCTGCGGTACCTTCTCCTCAAGCGGGCTCGTGTACTTCACCCCTTCGAGCTCGCTGCCGTAAAACTCCTTGACAACAACGGCGCTGGATTTCATCATGTTCGAGAAGTTGTCAAGCCTGTCCTTCGCTACCACATAGTTCTTGCCCTCCAGCTTCGCGATAACGTACATCTCCTTCGGGTTCACAGCTATCGCCACGTTTGCCGGCAGGGTCCAAGGCGTTGTTGTCCACACGACAAGGTATGTGTCTGATCCCAGCTCAATCTTGTCATTCTTGCCCTTCAGCGTCTTGAACGCTAGGAAGAGCGACGGGTCGGTGTCCTCCTCGTACTCCAGCTCTATGCTTCCCCCGGCGAGAACGGTCTCGCAGTGGGGGCAGTACGCAAGCGGCTTCAGCCCCTTGTACACAAGCCCCTTGTCGTATATGCTCTTGAATATCTCCCAGCCCTTGATCATGTACTCCTTCTTCAGCGGCAGATATACGTTGTCAAAATCGAACGATGCCCCAAGCCTTCTCAGCGTCTCGGTGTCCTTCTTGATCCCCGCATCGACGAGCTCCCTGCAGGCGCGAACGAACTCCGCTATGCCTATCTTTTTCTCTATGTCTGCCTTCGAGGTGATCCCGAGATTCTTCTCCACCTTGTTCTCAGTTGGCAGGCCGTGCACGTCGAAGCCGTTCCTGTCGTGTACCCTGAATCTTTTCTGCTTCTTGTACCGCACAACCATGTCCTTTATGGTGGTGACCCACATGTGATGAGCTGCCAGCTCGCTGTACGCATAGGGCGGGCCGTCAAGGAAATAGAACTTCTTCCCGTGGCCAAGCGCCCTTACCTTATTGTCTATGTCGCGCTCCTTCCAATATCGGAGAATCTCCTCTTCGCGTTCTCTAAGGTTGAGCATGGTTACACTGGCGAGCAATTAGGATTACCAATGGCATTGCTATTAATAAAAAGGTGATGTATATAGTCTCGGGATTTGATGAGAAAGGCAGACGTAGCGTCGCTCCTGCGAATCCCGTTGCTTCTCCTGCTGGTGTACGCGATAGCGATAAGGTTCAATCCGGTCGCCGTCCTGCTTCTCCTTGCCATCCTGTTCGTTTCCGATGCCGCCGACGGCTATCTGACTTTTGACGAGAAGCTCTCAATGCGTGACTTTGTCCACTACCTGTTCGAAGAAGCGCACGTTTCCAAGAAAAGGCAGCGGTCCAGGACAACGCCTCCAGCGCATGCTGCATTCCTCGACATAGCGATAGACAGGATCGTCGAGTACCTGCTCTGGCTCGCGTTCGTCGTCCTTGCCGCCACCCCCTGGTTCGTCCTTGCAATCATATTCGTAAGGAACTCGATAGCAGACACGCTCGTATTCAGAAAGAGAAGGACGTTCTCAGAGATGCATACCGCTTTCGGCAAGATAGCATCCTCGCACGTAAGCCGCGGCGCCTACGCTGTGCTCAAGGCTGTGAACTTCGCCTATCTCGCGCTTGTCGTTACCGCAGGCTGGCCTATCGTTGTGGGCTACGCGCTCACCGCTATCGTTGTTGCTTTCTCTTTGGCCAGAGGCGCAGCAGAAGCGTACGAAGCCCTGCGCCACGCCGACGCATAACCTAATAAACTCTTTTTGCTACGTTTGACGTTGTGAGGTCTTGAAGGTTCGCGCCAGCAAGAACCAGCTCGTGGCAGCGTTCCTGCTCCTCCTGACTCTCGGAGTCCTGCTTGTGGCATACGGCCTGCTCAGCTACTACAACGCCGCATGCAGTTGTCCATCGGTGACTCAAGGCCAGCCCGGCTGCCACTGCATCAACATTGTTGCGCTCGCCGTGCTTGAGATCGGATTCTCGTTCTTGGTCTCCTGCGTCTGGATATCCGGCGTGATCCGCCTGAAGGAGTCTCTGGTAGGGCGCGCCCGCGGGAGAGCCAGGCGAAGTGCCATGAAACAACAGAGCGCCCTGGAGTTCCTTCTGACTTACGGATGGGCGTTCACCATCATCGCAGTCCTCCTCCTCGCGCTATACGCAACAGGCTACTTCAACCCCAGCACCTACTCTGCGCAGCAGTGCGTGCTCTCCTCTGGATTCAGCTGCCTCAGCTTCTTCATGACAACCAACGGCGTGGTTACCGTGAATGTCAAGTACTCCGGCAGTGCGCCAGTGAACATAACCGCTGTGAGCTGCAATCAGAATCAGCAGATAACTAACACGCAGGCTCCTTTCCACCCGCCATCCAACCAGATATTCCTGCAGCCAGGGGCGAACTACACGTTCAACATACAGTGCTACTCGGGCTCGACCATACTTGCGCCTGCACTGAGGAGCACATTCGGGGGCTTCGTAGCGATAAACTACACGAATGACGTCACCAGGCTGCCAGACACGGCTTCTGGCCATGTTGCGGTCAAGGTGTCCGAGTCTCCAACATCCTCCACCACCTATACCATCGCCTCGTCCACAACCCTCTTCTCCACAACCCTCTCATCCTCAACGCTTTCTTCCTCAACCCTCACCACGCTCGCCTCGACAAGCGCCTCGTCATCGACGTCTCTGTCCACATCATTATCCACAAGCGTCTCCTCGACAAGCGTCTCCTCGACCAGCCTCTCCACCACAACCATCATACCTTTTGGGATAGATGGAAGCAGCAGTTGCTCCGGGGCCAGCGCCGCTTTCTGCAGTCTATCACTGACCACCAGCTATGCGAACGAGCTGATTTTACTTGCCCAATCTAACAACGGAGCCCCGAGCTGTACCACGCCTCAGTCCACCCCGTCGCTCACCTGGACGCAGCGAACAACTGAACCATTCGGCACCAATGGAGAGCTGTGCGAGTACTATGCTGTGGACAGCAGCTCGGGATCCTTAAGCGTGAATGCTGAATGGACCTCCAGTACCGGTTCTCTGTCAGCAATCATTTTCACAGTGTCTTCGGCGAACACAATCTCGCCTTATGATTCCAACGCTGCAGTTCCGTGCGTTGCTGCCAGCAGTGGCTCTCCTACTTCCTGCACTCTCTCAACAACCAACCCGAACGATATGATTATAGGTTATCTAGGCGCATATGGAGGGCCAGCAATATCTGCTGGCAGTGGATTCGCATTGGTTCCCTCGACCTGCCCAGTTGGTGGTGGAGGCGCAGCAGTGGAGCAATGCGGAGAATACAAGTTGGTTTCATCCGCGCAGTCCAACCTGGCCGTCACATTCACTGGAGCGACGGCCAACACTGGAATAATCGGAGACGCAATTAAAAAGACGAGCTAATCCTCGTACAGCTTTATCCATGTCCGGTCTTATGCCAACCTGTATACAAGGCAGTCCTTTCTGCGCAATCTTAAAACAAATCCCGCAAACGTTAATAAACTCTATTCAGCATAATGAGTGCTGGTCAAATGATGGGCCCCGAAGAGTTCTACGCCTTTGAGTCAAGAATCTTCGCGGAACTCGAGAGCAGACTTAGCCAGATACCCGAGGAGGGGGACAGAAGCAGGCGCATAGAGACCATAGCAAAGACAATCTCGCCAGCGGTCGCGCAGGAGGACATAAGGAAGGTCATAGCAGACTCAAAGGACTTCGGGCTTCTCAACAAGTACATCAATGATGAGAGCGTCGAGGACATAATGGTGAACAACACAGCCAATGTCTTCCTCTACATTTCCGGCAAGGGATACGAACGGTCGCAGGAGAGCGTAGCCAGCAGAAAGGAGCTCGACCAGCTTGTCAGGAAGCTTAAGATGTATGCCACAACTTCCGTGTCCAACAGGAAGATATTCGACGTGCATCTGCCGAACGGCTCGCGAGTGAACATCGTGGACTCGCCGATGGGCGCCGACATAACTATAAGGAACTTCAAGAAGGCCACGCTAAGCATGATCGATCTTGTGAACAACGGCGAGCTGAGCTACAACATGGCCGGCAGGCTGTGGCTCTACACCGAGGGGCTGAAGGTCAGGCCCGCGAACCTGCTCATAGGTGGCATGCCCGCAAGCGGAAAGACCACGCTGCTCAACGCGATGTTCAGCTTCTTCAGGCCCGAGCAGCGCATAGTGGTCATAGAAGAAACGTACGAGCTGAACACGGAGATGCAGGAGAATAGCGTAAGGCTGGAGACAAGTCCGGACCTGCCGATGGAGGAGCTCGTCAAGAATGCGCTGCGCATGAGGCCCGACCTGATCATAATAGGCGAGGTGAGGGGCGAGGAGGCGAAGGACATGCTCACAGCGATGAACATCGGCAAGATATCCATGGGTACGATACACGCGAGCACGGCAAGAGATGTCATCACAAGGCTGGAGCACTCGCCGATGAACATAGAGATGGACATAATACCGCTCATAGACGCGATAATACTCGTCTCGCAGGTCAACGAGAACAACCAGCTGGTGAGGAAGATAACGCAGGTGAGCGAGATATCGGGAATAGAGACCAAGGTGCTGCTCTCCGACCTCTACGTCTACGATTACAAGACGCACAAGAGCTCGGACATACTGCCCAGCGTGACCTACAGGGACACGCTGGCCAAGCTGACAGGGTTCACTCCTACGGAGATAGTGATGGAGGAGCAGAGGAGGGGCAAGATACTCGAGAGGCTCAACAAGCTCGGCATAAGGGACATGAAGGGCATAAGCGCGTTCGTCAAGGAGTACTACCAGGATCCGAAGAAGGCGCTCGCGAAGATAGACCTCTCAAATCTCGGTACCCTGCCTTGGTAGGTTCGGTCGCTACGGCAGCCAGTCCTCCTTCTTGATCTTCTCCCTTATGTAGTCGCCTACGAAAGTGAGGCTCGGCCCCTGCAGCGCGTCCTGCTCAAGCTTGATCTTGCTCCTTATCATGCGCTCCAGCTCCACCACCCACTCCTTGTGCTTCTTTATCCACTCGTACTGCAGCATCTCCTGCGCGCGCTTCAAATCTACCTCGCTCGCCTTTATCGTTAGCTTGTTCAGGAACTTGTACTTGTCGAGGTCGCTCATCGTGACCCCGATGAACCTCGCCTCCGGTGTCGCGACGTCGCCGCCTATGTACGCGAGGTTTATGCTTCCGGTCTTTATCGTCCAGTAGATGTACCAGCCCCATGCATCGGAGTCTGTGAACACGTAGACTGGCAGCTTCTTGTCCGCAAGCTTGCGTATCAGCCTCCTCGTGCCCCGTGTCGCCTGGCCCTGCGGCGTCAGGAGTATGCAGTTCTCCTTCTTCCAGAACTTGTCCTCGTTGAGCCTCTGCCATATGGCGTCCTTCTCGCACACGATTACGTACTTGGCCTTTACGTCGGTGAACTCTATCTCGTTGTCGACGTCGCTGGGTATCGACCAGCCGGTCCTGCCGGTCTTGCTGCAGTCCATCTCCACGCGCTCCCCTCCCGATGTGTCTATGACCTTCATGTTGCCGGCGAGCACGCCTCGCCTCGTCGCGTTGAGGTTCAGCTCCTCCCTCTTCACGTCGATGGCCACCTCCAGGTCCTCTATGAGCGGATTGCTCTCTGCCTGCTCGCTGAAGATGCTCTCGTCGACGTCCTCGCCGAGCGAGAACTTCAGCTGGTAGAATAGTCCTCTTATGCTTGTGTGCAGGTCCTCCTCGAGGAACTTGTGGCACTTCGCGGCTATCGCCAGCGTCTGCATGAACTTCTTCGCCTGCGCCACGTTGATGAAGTTCCTCTCCTCCTTGGCGCTTCCCAGCTTCAGATAGCCCTCTTTCTTGTCGAAAACTATGTTGCTCCTTGTTCTTGCTGAGGTGACAAATCTCGGATTCTTCCCCGCGTCTATCTCAGACACGACCTCCTTGCCCAGTTCCTTGAGCTTCTTCAGCGCCGCCTTCTCCTGCATGCTCTCACTTCGCCGAGGGCATCGGCGTGCCCACGATCAGCGGAGGCCTCTCTCCCGAGTCTGCTGTGAGGTAGCGCTTCAGCTCCCTGATTATCTCGTTCCTCCTCCTGCTTGGCTTGAGAGAGTAGCCGAGGACGTCGGCTATGTTCCTCGCGTAGAGAAGCTTGACCTTCCTGGCAACGCTGCTGTCCAGATACACATCGTCCTTGTTGCTCTCCGGTATGATCACGTACTTTATCCCGGCGTCGATCGCAGCCCTGACCTTTGCGGTCACGCCGCCCACAGGGAGCACCATGCCTCGTACAGAGAGCGAGCCGGTCATTGCGATATCCTGCTTCACCGGTATGCCCTCCAGCGCAGAGATGACGCTGACCGCTACCGAGATGCTGGCGCTGTCGCCCTCGACCCCAGCATATGTCTGTATGAACTGGACATGTATGTCGTAGCTGGCTATATCGCGGTGCATGTGCCTCTTTATCACAGCGCTGATGTTCTTGACGGCCTCTCTCGCAATCTTCCCTAGCTTGCCCGTTGCGATGAGCTTGCCCTCGGCCCTAGAGCTCGCCGGTGTGACCTCTGCGGCTATCGGGGTTATTATTCCAGTCGCTGTGACGTTGGTCCCCATGACCGCCAGCCCGTTCACCTTCCCTATTGCGTAGCCCTTTGTGGCGAACACCCTGTAGTCCTTCGTGTATTCGAGCTCCTGCTCGGCGTACTGCGCCTCTATCGGCTTCGCGTAGCCCAGCGCCTCGAGCACCTCCTCTCTTCCCACCACCTTCCTGCCCTTCTCCACAGCGATGTCACCTGCGGCCCTCACAAGGCCGCCAAGGTCCCTGAGTATCAGCGTGAGCCTGTGCTTCCTTCCAGCGCGCCTCTTCGCGTCGTTTATTATCTCCATGCAGGCCTCGTAGCTGAAGGGCGGTATGTGTGTGTCCTTCGCTATCTCCTGCGCTATGAACCTGACCAGCATCTCCTTGTTCTCATCGTTGTCCGGCATCGTGTCTTCCATGTAGACCTCGTAGCCGTAGCCCCTGATCCTCGACCTCAGCGCCGGATGCATGCGCTCGATGTCCTGAAGGTTGCCGGCCGCGACAAGCAGGAAGTCGCAAGGTACCGGTTCCGTCCTCACTATCGCACCAGAGCTGAGCTCGCTCTGGCCGGTTATCGAGTACTTCTTCTCCTGCATCGCCGTGAGGAGCTCTTGTTGCGACTTCGGCTCCAGGTCAGCAATCTCGTCTATGAAGAGCACTCCCTTGTTGGCCCTGTGCACCGCGCCGCTCTCCACACGCAGGTGTGCCGGTGTGCCGAGCCCTCCGGACTGCAGGGGGTCGTGTTTCACATCTCCGAGAAGCGAGCCCGCTCGCGATCCCGTGGCGTCAACGAATGGCGCATGAAGCATGCCCGTGTTGTCCACTATGAGTTTAGGTTCGTTGGACTCGAAGAAGCCCGGGAACATGCCAACTCTCCTGAATCCGCTGACAAAAATGAATGCGGATGCGAAGATGAGCACGCCGAGTATTACCGCGGCGAGTACGAGTATCTGGTAACCGGACAGGAAACTGCTGAGCGCCACGGCGATAAGCAGTATGACAAGCAGGGCCGTGATTGGGACAACGCTGCTCCTGTTCTGAGTCGTGTCCACCCTGCCCCTCAGCTTCTCCCTCTGGATTATCTGCCTTCCCTGTCCGTCGCCCAGCGGCTTCGGCTTCTCGCCAGGCTTGAGCTCCACCTTGGGGTACGTCTTCACTGTCTTCACTACGGGCCTGTTCTCGTCGTTCGGGTTCTTGTAGACGAGCACATCCTCAAGTTCCGTGACCGGCATGAGCTCGGCCATCGCCTGCGCGAGCATCGTCTTGCCCACGCCTGGGCTGCCGATTATCAACACGTTCCTGTGCTGTCTCGCCGCTTTCTTTACTATGTCTACCGCGCGCTCCTGGCCTATCACCTGGTCGACCAGCTTGCTCGGCAACTTAATTTCCGCTGTGGTTGCGAATTTTTTCATGAAACCCTTATAGGATATACAATATGTGTCTCAGTTTAATATTACTTGCTTTCCTCTCGGTTTAATTCTGCAAGTCGGCATAGCGGAATAGCGGAACAGAATAAAAAATGAGCATGAGAGGCGTTTAGAGGGTGGGGAATAACGGGTAAAATACGCTCTAAACGCTCAGGAGACAAATGCGACTCTCATGTTTATATACTTTTCCCGACGGAGCCGATGGAAAACACTGATGCGCGCTGCAGATGTGCGTAAACCCAATTGCCTCTCCCCGCGGTAGATAAGGATTAAAGAACTAGAGTTCGCAATAGCTTTTGAGTCGGATGGATGTTGAAAGCAAGCTCGACCTGATAAAGGCAGAGCCGCTCGAAGAAGTGATAACGGAGCCGGAGCTGCGCAGCATGCTCGAGACCAACAGCAAGCCCAAACACTACATAGGCCTGGAGATAAGCGGCATGCCGCACATAGGCCACCTGCTCTTCGGGGGCAAGAAGGTCAACGACTTCGCAAAGGCGGGAATAGAGACACAGATACTTCTAGCAGATTGGCACACCATCGCCAATAACAAACTCGGCGGGGACTGGGAGAAGATAAAGGAAGTTGCGAAGTTCTACCGCGACCTCTTCGGCTTCTTCTGCCCCAGGGCGAAGATAATACTGGGCTCGGACCTGTATCCGCAGACAAAGGGCTACTGGGAGAAGCTCATACAGATCTCGAGAAGGACGACGATGGCCAGGGCGACGCGCATGCTCGTCATAGAGGGGAGGAGCGAGAAGGACTCGCTGCACGTATCCCAGTACATCTACCCGATAATGCAGACCGCCGACATCTGGGCCCTTGATGTTGACCTGCCGCACGCTGGCATGGACCAGAGGCGCGTGCATGTCTTCGCGAAGGAGACCTTCAAGGAGATGAAGATGAAGAACATAGTCCCTCTTCACCACCACCTTATGCCGTCGCTTACCGAACCCCCGCGCTTCGACGCCGAGGCTCCGAAGGAGGAGCAGGTCGCCGCGCTGAAGATGAGCAAGTCCAAGCCCGGATCGTTCATCTCCGTGCTGGCAACAAAGAGCGAGATCTCCGACACGGTCAACAAGGCGTGGTGCCCTGCCGGCGTGGTGGAGAACAATCCGGTCCTGCTGCTAAGCAAGTACGTCATACTCCCGATCAGCGGAGCTCTCCATGTCGAGCGCAAGAGCGAGCACGGCGGAGACATCGATTACACCGCATACGAACAGCTCGCAGCTGACTTCCAGTCAAAGCAGCTGCATCCGGTTGACCTGAAGTCCGCCACATCGGCCGCGCTCGCAGGGAGAAGGAAGCCGATAACTGACAAGTTCGGGGCGCAGCGCGTCGCAATGTCAAAGCTGCTATCCTCCTGATCCTAGCTCAGGCCTATAAGCACGGTTCCTATCGTTATCAGGAATATGCCATCCCACCTGAGCAGCGGCACGGCCTCGCTGAGGAAGAGGTAGGCGAGCACGCTCGCGAAGATGTAGCTCAGGCCTGTGAACCCGTACGCCCAGCTGAGATGTGTGCGGCTGAGCACGTAGAAGTAGAGCACTGTCGACCCGCCATATGCGAGCAGGCCGAGCGCGATGAATTCTACAAGCGCGGTGAAGCTTCCCGTTACACCTATCTTGAAGAAGAGCTGCCCCGCCGCGCCGAGCAGCGTGCTCATGAGAAGAAGCGCTACAAATGCTTTCTTGCCCTCCATTACTACACCGGGAACGTAAGCGATATCACCGCTATTCCGATTACTATGAACGCCATGCCTGCTGCTCTGTGGAGATTTATTCGCTCGCGGAAGACAAGCTTCGATATCAGCAGCACGAAGACGAACGTGCTCGCGAAGACCGGGTACACGAACGAGATCAGCGGCGCGTTGTCCAGGGCGTAGAGGTAGATGACCAGGCTGAGCACGTACAGGATTCCGCCGAAGAGTATCTCCCTCTTCTTGAACTCGTCTATTATCTCTCCAAGGTTGAACGTGAACTTGCCTATGCCCCTCTTGTACAGGTACTGCGCAGCCGCAGCTAGCACAGCGGCTACAAGCGTTATGCCTATCACCCCGACAGCTCCGAGCATGCGAACAGTAGTGGGATTGGCTACGAAGCCTTATAATTTTGAGCCTGTATAAGAGAATGCGCCGTGAGCAGATGCAGATAGACCTAAGTTTTCTTGAAAATGAGCACGAATCGCGCGCTTTCATGTTTTCCACGGGGGTGATCGTGCTGACGATAATAGCGATTATCGCGTTTGCGGTCTCGGGAGGCAGCATAATATTCTACGTCTTCGCCGTTCTCGCTGTCGCTCTCGGCCTGTACATGGCCTACCACATATCAAGGAGCCCGCGGGAACCGCTGGCGACAGCGCGCGCCGCAAAGAAGAAGACTGGCAAACGGTAGCTGAACATGCGTAACCTGATAGTAGCCGAAAAACCAAGCGTAGCTCTGCGAATAGCGCTCGCGCTCGGCGACGGGAGGCCGCTGCGCAAAAACATCGGTGGCATAGGCTACTTCGAGATCTTCAAGGACGGCAACACGCTTCTGGTGGTTGCAGCCGCGGGGCATCTTTTCACGCTGGCACAGAAGGGAGTCAGCAGAACGCTGCCCATCTTCGACCTCGAGTGGGTGCCATCGTTCAGGGTGACAAAGGGCGCGTACTTCACCAAGAAGTATCTCGACACGATAAAAGAGGTGAGCAGGGGCTGCGATGCCTTCACCAACGCCTGCGACTACGACGTTGAGGGCACGGTCATAGGGACAAACATAATCAAGTACGTCAAGACCGGCGACGTCAACAAGGAGCCAGACTGGGACAACGTTGTAAGGATGCACTTCTCCACGACAACGAGGCAGGACCTGCTCGACGCGTACCAGAAGAGAGGAGGATTTGACAAGGGCAACTTCGACGCGGGCGAGGCAAGGCACGTGCTCGACTGGATGTGGGGCATAAACTTCAGCAGGGCGCTGATGAGCGCGATGTACTCGACGGGGCAGAGGAAGACGATGAGCATAGGAAGAGTACAGGGCCCTACTCTTGCCATACTCGCTGTGCGTGAGAAGGAGATCAAGGAATTCAAGCCCAGGGACTACTGGGAGGTGTTCATAACAGTCAGCAAGACCGAGTTCAAGAACAAGCGCGGCGCCATTTTCGAAGAGAAGATTGCAGAAAAGCTGGTGAAAGAGGCGACAGGCATGAAGGCACGCGTTGACGTTGTTGACATCAAGGAGGCCAAGCTCTTCCCGTTCCCGCCCTTCGACCTTACGTCGCTGCAGCTTGAGGCGAGCAGAACGCTTGGCTTGGATCCTTCAAGGACGCTGCAGCTGGCCCAGGCACTGTATGAGCGTTCCTATATATCATATCCGAGAACGTCGTCGCAAAAACTTCCGTACTCGCTCAACCTGCCCAGAATAATCAACGCGCTCTCCGGCAATCCGAAGTACAAGGAGATAGCAGACGCGCTGATCAAGGCATCAAGGTTCAGACCTATCGAGGGGAGGAAGGAAGACGAAGCGCACCCCGCAATCTATCCCACAGGCGAGATACCTGCAAAGCTCACTGCGGAAGAGGAGAAACTCTACGACCTGATTGCAAGGAGGTTCCTCTCGGTCTTCGCCGAGCCCGCAACAGTGGAGCACACAGATGTCTTGCTTTCAGTGGGCCAGGAGAAATACGATGCAAAGGGCAGCAGGATAGTCAGCCACGGCTGGCTGGCGTACTACACCTACTACAAGCCCGAGGAATCGCATATGCCGGCGTTCAAGCTTGGTGCAATGCTGCCGATCGAGAAGGCACAGTCAAAGAAACTGGTTACGAAGCCGCCGGACAGGTACACTAAGGCGAGCCTCATCGCGCTGCTCGAGGGCAAGGACCTAGGCACAAAGGCCACGAGGGCTGCGATAGTTGACACGCTCTTCAACCGCGGCTACATAGCGAACAAGAGGATAGAGGTGACAGCGTACGGCATGAGCGTCTACGAGGCCCTCAAGCAGTACGTCTCTCCGATAGTCGATGAGGCGCTGACGAGAAAGCTCGAGGAGGACATGGAACAGATAACCAAGGGCAAGACGAGCGAGCAGACAGTCATAGACGAGGGCAAGGAGATGATAGTTCAGATGATAGGCCTCTTCAAGAAGAGCGAGAAGGCGATAGGCGAGGGGCTTGGCAAGGGCCTGGAAAAAACAAACCAGTCTAATGTGCTCGGCAAGTGCCTGAAGGACGGAGGCAACCTGCTTGTGCGCTACTCTCGCGCCGGCAAGCAGTTCGTCGGCTGCGCCAACTGGCCGAAGTGCGACCAGACGTATCCGCTGCCGCAGTATGCAAAGATAGTGCCTACCCCGAAGGTCTGCCCTCTGTGCCATACCCCCATTGTGAAAGTATTCAGGAAGGGCAAGGTCTTCGAGATGGATCTGGACCCGAACTGCGAGACGAAGAAAGACTGGGGCAAGAAGAAAGAGGAGAAGGCAGCGGAGAAAGCCCAGGAAGCCGCCATGCCTGCGGTGCAGAAGGCATCTGAGATTAAGAAGGCGAAGGTTGCAAGGAAGACAGTGAAGCCCGCGAAGACAACCAAGAAGAAGGTCGCGAGGGCCAAGAAGGAATCTGATGTTCATCTACCCGAAAGTGTATAGAAAACTGAGACGCGGTCCGCAGGTGATACTGCCGAAGGACGTGGGCATGATAATCGCCTACTCTGGCGTCGGCAAGGAGAACGTCTGTGTGGATGCCGGCACGGGGAGCGGATGGCTCACCGTAAGCCTGGCAAGGATATGCAAGCACGTCTACGGCTACGACATACGCGACGACTTCCTCAAGATAACCCAGCACAACGTCGACCTGCTCGAGATCGACAATGTCACGCTGAAGAACCAGGACATAACCAAGAAGATAGATGAGAAGAACGTCGACCTGGTAACGCTCGATCTGCCGAACTCTGAGAAGGCCCTGAAGCATGCGAAGAAGGCCCTGAAGCCCGGCGGATGCGTAGTGGGCTACTTTCCAAACATCGAGCAGGCGAAGAAGTACGTGCAGACGCTCGAGAAGCTCAAGTTTGTCGATGTGTACACTATCGAGACCATCGTTAGGGACATCCTTGTGAGGAAGGAAGGATCGAGGCCCTCGACAAAAGGGCTGTGGCATACCGGCTACCTTACTTTCGCAAGGAGCCCTCTCCTGTAATTACTTTTTCTCCAGAAGCGCGAGGCTCGCGAGCATCGCCTCGAGCTGGATGCGCTCGTTCGCACCCTCGACTATGCGGAAGTTGTACTCTCCTATCGCCTTTACAAGACCGAGCTTTAGGCTGTCACCCACAGGCAGGTTGAGCGCCTCCCTGTAGCACTGGAGCAGCACGTCCTCACCGCTCATTCCGTAGTTAAGCATTAGCGTGTCTAGTTCATGCCTCGCCTTCGGGAAATCCCCCTCAAGCGCGTACTTAAGCATCGCGGTCACCTCCTTCGGCCTCGCCCTGGATGCAATATCGTATATCTCCCTCTCTGTTATCTTCGGTCCCAGTACAGCTGCGCTCTGGAGCACGTTCGTTAGCTTCCTCAGGTCGCCTTCGCTGACATAAACAAGGGCCTCGACGGCCTTGTCATCTATCTCCATACCTTCGCCCTTCTCCAGCCTGTGTATGTACTTCTTCACCTCCTCCTCGTTCAGCGGCTTG
>JAKASF010000010.1 GCA_021828295.1 Microcaldota archaeon | reverse complement strand
TATTCATAATGATGAAACGTAATTCTTTTGGCAAGAAAATGGTCAACAAGTGGGCTGTCGTCGTAAAAAGTTGCACACAGTTGGGCTAGGCGAGCAGATTTCCTTCTCTTTGACAGATTATCAGCAAGCAGATAACGCTCGGCAGCGACGCGTTTAAGAGGTTTTTAGTTTTGCTTAAAACTTCCTAGCTTTTACGTTTGCCTGGACCTGCATCTGCACCAGTTTCGGTTCTCCGCGCCTTATCCAGCAATGAGTATAATTTTCCCACATTCCTCTCTCTTGATTTGGTCAGATCCCCTACCAAAGATGCAAGTCCGAATTTCGTTTGCAGTTCCAGAGCTGCTTTTCTGACAGGTTCAGGCATTCCTGAGCTCATGTCATTGATGCTGCTTGGGGTGATATGAAGCACAACACTCTCGCCTTTCTCTCCCCTCCCCACTGGCATTTCGAAATTTAGAAACGCATACTCATCGCCGCTCTGAAGTTCCCTTACACCATCTATGACCTTCGGGACCTTGTTTAAAGGCACTTCCAGCACAGCGGTCGCTTCCATCATTCTTTCGCGTCTCGGGTCATACATGCTCTCTGAGCTAGACATAAAATCACATTTCGCTTTTGTTTCGCGGCTTTATAAGCATTATCCTGATACCCGTTTTGCCAAGATATAGTTGGAAAAACCAAAAAGATGTTGCCGGCAAGAGCCGGCACAAGACTAATGGCCTGCAAGGTCGTTGCAGTAGTCAGCGGCGTTTGAGTTGGAAGGACCCGTCGCATGACCCACGCCTCCATGCACCGCATAACCGGCTATCCAGCTGAAGTTCCCGTTTATGTTTGCAAAGGCCCCGTGTATGTGGCCGTTGCAGCTTATCGGGAAGCCGCTGCCGTACTGGTTCTGCGTCGCACCTACTGTCATGGCCAGCGTTGCGAAGAGCAACGCGCCAATTCCCGCCGCTGTAGCTATTCGTCTACTCATTTCACCCACAACCATATTATGCGCGGGGTGCAATATTAACCTTTGCGAGATTTTCATAAGGGGCACGCTTCTCATCTAAGATGAAGCTAGAAAAACTAGGATGTTCTTGAATAATACTTCAGAAGCTTCTTGCTGTGCCTGACAAAATCCTTTACAAGCTCCGCGTCCATCTTCATCAGGGTAGGCCAAGATAGTGTGAGATTTGCTAAGATGAAGTTGGTTCGGTCAGTCTCACGCTGCGGTCAACGGCACAGGTTTCTGGCGCTCTCCCGCTCTATTGGAATCGTGCCTCCTTCCAAACAGGTCTGCGACCTTCTGAGACAGCTTCCTGTCTCTGGCCACGTCAGCAAGCTCTCTTTGCGGGGCGTCTGTTCTTATGTACTCGATCGAAGGCTTGCGGTTCATGGCCTGCCAGATGGACAGCTTCATCTTGCTGGTATCGAGCGTGGCGTACGTCTCCCACTTCTGGCTGCTGTCTATGTTGGCATGAAGCGTCCTTCCTATGTATCCGATTGATGTGCCTCCATGCACATGCCCCGCGATCGAGTAGTACGGCTGCATCTCCATCACGGCGCTGTATATGACGTTCCTCGTGTGCGCCGTGGGGCTCATGCGCGCGTCTGTGATGGGGCTGTCGTGCATGCACAGCACGTCTACGCCCTGGCTCTTCAGCTCCCGGGCAACAAGCATGAACTCTCTCGGCGTCTTTCTCGGTATTCCCTCCTTCGGCCTGCTGCCTATTATGCCGTTTATGAATCCGAAGCGCAGGCCGCCTATACTACGCACCTCTCCATCATCGACCAGCGCCCTGGTTCCGTCTGCATTCCTCACCCGCACGAGCGTTTTCAGGTCGTCGTGGTTGCCGTAAAGGAGCGTGAGCTGCACTATCTTGGTGATGTCCTCCCAGTCCGCTACCGTCCACTTGTGTCCCGAGTCTCCGGTCACGATGAGCTCCTGCGGCCCGTGCGCCTTGAGCATCTTCAGGAGCCTGTCCTTGGCTGTGCCCTCGTAGGTGCCGTGGTAGTAGGACTCCTCGAAATGAATATCGCTGTGTATCTGAACTAGCACCGCATCCCTCTCTTATTGTGTGTTTCCAGCTATTTAATCGTTCTTGCTGCCTTGGGCCTCTGGTCGAGCTCCATGTCTACAGAGCGTCGTAGTTCTGCAGGCATCGAGTCATCTCTGGAGATAGACTTGAGCACCCTCGACTGTATGCCGCTCTCCCAGCCAATCAGCCTCTTGCTCGCCTTGAGCGTGTCCTCCCATACGCTCTCTATCTTCCTCTCGGCTATCCTGTGGCAGGCGCGCGCCCTCTGCTCAAACCCGTATCTCTTCGACGCTATGAACTCGTACATCGTCTTCTTTTCGCTGTATGCTAGCGTGACCAGGTCCTTCACGTGCACAGGCGGCTGCACTATGTTGCAGCCGTGCTTGAATAGCGTCTTCCCGTCTTCGAGGGACGACGTGGAGAGCTTCCCGAGCACTATGTCCTCGGTGGAGACGACCCTGAGCTTCTTGCCCTTCGCCAGTCTGCCGAGGCGCACCTCGGTAGCCTCGCCGGTAACGATGCTCATCGGCACCATGTACCTTGAATAGTACTTCTTGTCGCCTATCTGGACAGGCACCCCGCCGACGTCAAGCTGCAACAGGTGCACGCTCGCGAGCAGGTTTACGCCGCTCACCGCCGCATTCTCCTCCAGCCTGCCCTTGGTGAGCCCCTTTGACGACAGGAAGTCGAGATCGCGCATCGGCCTTACCAGCTTGCTTATCGACTTGGGTGTCTCGCCCCGCGCCTGCAGGTTTGAGGCCATCCTAGCAAGCAGCCCCGCGTAGCCTCTGAGAGCCAGTGTCTCATCGCCAGTACCTTCTCTCAGCGTCTCCTGCACAAAATACATCACGTGCGGCTGTATCACTTTGTACTCGCTGGCCTGCTTCTGCTCCTCTCTCCTTATCTCCCCGGCCTCGGCTCTGATTGCCTGCCGTGACCAGTGCTTTGCCCTGGGCGTCTCCAGCTCTTCCAATAGGTCCATCCCGATACCAGCCGAGCGTTCGATAGAATGAGAGACGTATGCTATTAAGCGTTCTCCCTATCTCGGCTCTATGCTGTAACCTCTGTCTTGAGGGGTATTTAAGCATTGGCAAAATTTGCAAAAGTAGCAGGATTATTGTAGAATCTGTTACCGCTACCTTCTCCTGCGCCTCGTCGTTCTCTTCTTGGCGCTGCGCGAAGTCCTCTTGGCCGGCCTCTTTCTGGTCGCCCTCTTCCTCGGCGCCTTCTTTGCCGCCCTCGCAGGCTTCTTGGCTCCCTTCTTCATAACCCTGAAGTAGTAGAGGCTGCCGCCTGCAGCACCGGCGGCGACAACTGCAGCGGCTCCGATTATTATGTCAATGAGAGGTATCGGCTTGGCCGGTAGCGCGGTTATGTTGAACAGCTTGATCACGCCAACGTTGAGTATAGCGCCTCCCTGGCCGTTGGTGTTGTTGCTCACGACCTCATCAGCTGCGGCGCCCGCGCTCCACACCGTGCCCACCACGGCGTTGGCCGGCATCGTGACAGTTATGTTTATGTAAGTGTTCACCCTGGGATCCAAGGTCCCGTTCTTTGGCGACATCACTATTGTCGGGCTGGTGGCGTTGACTACAGGGTTGACCTGGCTTATCGTCGCAAACTGTATGGTCTGGTTCGCGCAGCTGTTGAATATCTGCATCTGGAGCGTCTCGCTGGATCCCGCGCTTACGTTGAAGCCGATCTTTCCGGCTACCTCCCCGATGCAGGCCTGCGCCACGCTGGCCATCGAGACTGCGATTAAGAATGAGAGCAGAATGAAACCTAGACGCGTGTGTTCCACGTAAACCAAACCCAGTATGCCCACTCGCCTTAGCAGCTAAACTCTACGGTTATGCCCTGAGTGTATGTTCCTGGTGCCTGACCTGCGGGTATGTTGACCCCGAAGTAGAGCGTGTTTCCAGAGCCGCTCGTGGCCACGTTTATCTTCGTGTCTGTGGTTATCGAGTTCGTTAGCTGGTTGCCTACTATGGCACCAGAGTGGTACCTTACATCCCAGACTGTGTTAGACACGAGGAAGCTGTTCGAGAGGTAGACCCAGTTTCCTGTCGTTGTGCTTGTCGAGTAGAGTACTATGTTTGAAGCTACGGATCCGGAATCCTGGATGTTGACAGCGTTGGCCGTTGGTGCGAAGCTTCCGGGCTGTACGCTTCCGAAGTTGACCAGCGTGTTGGACAGTATGGGGTTGCACACTCCCTGCACCTGGATGCTGAGCGCTATGCCGTTGACTGTGTTTGTTACCGCTGTCACGAGCCCTATCTGTGTGAACAAAGCTAGCATCGCGACAACCATCGAGGCAACAACGAGCGCGAACGCAAAGGCTGACTTTGCGGCGCGTGCCCGCGAGGCCTTGTTGTTGGTTGTGCTCAACATGATAGCATCACGTTTATTGTAGAAGTATAAGTTCCAGGCTGCGACGTGGCAGGAACGTTGGTTCCAAAGTACACCGTGGCCGTGCCTCCGTTAGAGGACGCGGTGAGCTGCGTGTCTGCGCCTGTGATGGAGTTGGCGAGCTGATTGCCTACAGGGGCTCCGGATGCCTGATAAGCGTCATTCCACACTATGTTCGATACCCATATCACATTCGAGAGATAGGTCGGGTTGCCTCCGTCTACGAAGATGTTGCTGGGCTCGTTGCCGTAGTTGGTCACTGTGACTACGTTGGATGTGGCCTGTGAGCTGCCCGCAGGTATTGAAGGCATGTATATGGCTGTGTTGCTTGCGAGCGGTATGCACGTTAGTGGTACGACTACGTTCTCGCCTATGTTGTTCGAGCTTGCGTAGATGACGCTGACCTGCGAGAGCATGAACGAAGCGGCCATGACTACGAGTAGAGCAACTGCAGCGAAGGCCAGCGAAGAGTACACTACTCCCCAGTTATTTCCCATGTCGTCGCCATCTGGTTTCTGGTTTAGATGTGCACACCAAGGTATTTAAACCAATGCCATTAGCGGCATAGCGCCGTATGCAACCATATGCTTGCGCACGCTCCGCATCCGTCAGCAGCTGAAGGTGACGGTCACGCCCTGCGTATACGTTCCTGGCTGCTGCCCCTTGGGCACGTTTACCCCGAAGTAGAGCGTGTTTCCAGAGCCGCTCGTGGCCACGTTTATCTTCGTGTCTGTGGTTATCGAGTTGGTGAGCTGATTTCCTGATATGGAGCTCGCGTGGAGGCTCCCGTCCCATACAGTGTTAGAGGTGAGGAAGCTGTTCGAGAGGTAGACCCAGTTTCCTGTCGTTGTGCTTACGGAGTAGAGCACAACATTAGCTGCGCTAGTCCCAGAGTCCTTTATGTTGACAGCGTTGGCCGTAGGCGCGAAGCTGCCAGGCACGACAGTGCCGAAGTTGACAAGGCTGTTCGAGACTATGGGCTGGCATGTGGCCGTTGAGACAGTTATCGTGCTCGACACAGAATTGAAAGTGAATGGGTTGGTGGTGCCCTGGTCTGTCACTATTGTGTTGTAAGTGAACGAGCCAGCCGATGTTCCTGCAGTGAAAGCTATCGTGTTAGTGCCGCCAGGCGTGAAGATGATCACGTTGCACGGCGCGCTCTGGCCGTCGGCGCACGCCTGCTTGGCCCCCGTTACGTTGTAGAGCTCTGCCGTGTACTTCCCGGTGCCGCCGTTCACTGTTATTGTGTACGTCTCAACCTGTCCGCTGGCTATTGTCCCAGAGCTTGGGCTGAGCGTGGCCGCGGGCATGGAGTTTATGCTTATCACTGGCGTGTTGGCGGTGTTGACAGTGTTTGCCGCTGACTGGTCAAGGCCGTTGTCCACCACGAAGCCGTTGAAAGCCCACACGCCCTCTATGTCAGCGCCTCCAGACGGGACAAGGTCGTAGTTGACGCTGCTCCACGTATAGCCCAGATCGGTATTGGATTTGGGGTTTATCGTAAGCGCGAGCGCGTTCGTAGCTGTAGGCAGAGCCGCGTTTATCGTGTTAGTGGGCGAGACGGTATTCGGGGCTATCCACTGCCAGTTGCCGGTATACGGCGCCAGCCCGTTGCTCGCAGTTGTGCTGAACGTGTAGCTCTGGCCCACGTCGAGTATGGCGCTGCCTATTGTCGCAGGCGAGATCTTGAGCTGCGCCAGGACCACTATCGGCGCGCTGGTGCCGTAGCTGAAGCTCAGCGGCCTCCCCGAGCCTCCTGTGCCTCCAGTCTCGGTGCATCCGGTGCCGCTGCCCCCTGTCACTGTCGTGGTGCCTGTAGTGAAGCCGCCAGAGCCGTACGCCGCAAGTATTATCGCTCCGCCTCCCCCACCGCCACATGCGCTGGTCCCGGCTCCGTGGCCGCTCGCCGCGCCTCCGGTGCCTCCCGCAGTTCCAGAGGTGCTTCCGCCATTCTGGCCTGCTGTCTTTGTGGTTCTGGTGTCAACGGTTCCAGCCACCCCTGTGGCGGTGACTGTTCCCTCAACCACCTTGCTTGCTTGCATGTAAACGCCATAGCTTCCGCTGCCCCCGGCCACGTCAGCTGAGCCGCCCCCCCCAGCGCCCTCGAAATATGTCTGAATTGCTAGGCCTCCTGTGCCATACCACGTCTGTATGTTCGCGTTGTTGACCGTTGGTGATGTCGGCGTGCCTCCGTTGCCTCCTACGTTGTTATATCCGCCCCCTCCCCCTCCAGAGCCTCCGTATGAGCTTGATGCGCTGCCTCCTACTGTGCCGGTTGGGCCGCCATTGGCGGGGTTGTTTGTAGTCCCTCCTGAGGATATCGTGCCGCTGTTGGTTATCGTGCTGTTGCAGAGTATGCTGTATCCTGCTGTGGTGAGCGTCTGGCCGCTGTTCACTGTCAGGGTGCCGCACACAAGGTCTCCGGTGAGCGTCGTCGCTGTTGATATGGTTACCGCGGCGTTGCCAGATGAGAAGAACACGTACACTGTAGGGTCGATGGACGAATAGTTGCTGTTGCCCTGCGCGTCGAACACTATCTTCGTAGGCTGGTTTATGGGTATGCTGCCGAAGCTGAACCCCTTGCTGATCGAGCTGCCGGAAGATGAGCCGAAAGCCTTGAGGTTTCCGCCCACGTATATAGAGTATGTATAGTTGAGCGTGTTGTTGCCCTGCACAGCGCTGAAGAGCTGCGGGTTTATCGAATATGTGCTCTGCGGGTAGAGCTTGTTGCCTATCCTGCTGTATGAGGATTGCAGCAGCGTTACGTTGCCCATGGTCGAGTTGCTTGTGAAGTTGCCTATTCGCACGTGCAGGTCCGGAACCTTCTTGTTCACGTTGACTGTGTACTCTGCGACGCTGCCGTTTCCGTTATAAGCTATGTAGTAGAAGGTCTTGCCAGCGCCGATTACCCTGCCCCCCTGCGCCAGCGATCCATAGCTCACGTTCGCCTGCAGGTGGTTGATGTTCGCCCCGATTGCCAGCAGCTTCGGCGTTATCTGGTTGAGCTGCCCTAGGTTTAGCGCTGTCGTTGAATTGAACTGCGCCGAGCTTGCGTTTGTTATCACGTTGGAGCCGTAGCTCGACACCAGCGAGTACACTTCGCTGTCGTTGAATGCCTGCGCGACCGTTGTGGTGACGCTCGTGCTGAGCGTCGTAGAGACAGTTGTTGAGTAAGATGTAGCTGCTGCAGTGGTGGACGACGACTGCGACACAGTGCTGGTGGAGCTGGACACCTGCTGCGGCGAGACTGTTATGCTGTTCCACCCGTTAACAACAGAGTTGGCAGAGTCGGCGATGCTTACGTTTATGCGTATCATGCCGGTGTCGTTGGCCGAAACAGGCAGCAGGAACGGGAAGGAGTAGTTATCCAGGGCGCTGGAGGCGTTGCCGGCAGCAACGCGGCCGCTATTCAGCGAGTTCCTTGCGATAAAGGCATAAAGATACGGGGGTACGCCTCCGGATATCGTGGCCGTCAGCGTTTCGCTCTGCCCCTGCATGGGCTGCGAGTTCGAGACGTAAACAGAGACCAGGGAGAGCGGAGCCACGCTGGTTGTTGAGAGCGATGAAGAAGATGAGATGGAGGTTGAGAGGGATGTGGAGTTAGAGATCGGGACCGAGGTGGTGGATGAAGATGAGAGCGACGTGCTGCCGCTCGCGAAAGATACCGAGAAGAGAAGCGAGAGCGTCATGGCTATGAGTAGTGCTAGCTGTTCCTGCCTTTGCATGCTTTCTTTTTGCACGAAAAGCTATTAAAACTCGGTTGGGAGCCTCGCGCTCGGTTACTTTACCCTGAATATCCTGCTTATGCCGGTGCCCTTTCCGTACCTGCTGCTCAGCCTGCCCATCGCCTTGGAGAACGACGCGCCCTTGTTGGAGAGGAAGACAGGTATGCGCTCGGCGAGCGCGGAGTTGACCGCGTCGTCAGCAGGCAGCACGCCCGCGATCTTGCAGCTGAACGCGTCCTGTATCTCGTCCTGCCTCAGCTCGTACCTCCTGCCGCGCACCATGTTCAGCACTAGGCTGTGCTTCACCTTGGCCTTGCTCAGCGTCTGCTCCAGCCTCAGGCACGCGGTTATAGCCGGCATGTCAGGCGTCGATACAATCACGGCCTCGTCCCAGAATCCGAACTCGTCGTCGTTGTGATATCCGGGCGGCGAGTCTATGACTATGAAGTCGTAGGAGCTCTTCCTCAGCTTCTTCTCCAGCCTGCTGACCTGCGACCTCAGCGGTATGAAAGGCCGCGTGTGGAGCGTGCCCGTTATCACGTGCAGCCCGCTGGCCCCGTGTATCGAAGCGAGCTTGTCGAGAGGAGCGTTCGTCGCCACAAGCTCCTTGTAGCCCCTGTTCTCGTCCTCCATGCCGAGGTCTATCCCTATGCTGGGATTGCTGGTGTCGCCGTCTATGAGCAAGACTTTGTAGTCGCGCATGCGCAGCGCGACTGCCAGGTTGACCGCCACTGTCGTCTTCCCTACTCCTCCTTTCTGGCTTATCACTCCTATGATCAGCGGCTTTCCCATCTTCTCCTCTTCTTCCTATCTCGCTCCCTTGAGCCTGTCCCGGATCTTGCTGAGCCGCGAGCGCCTGTCTGGAAGCGGTCCTTCTTCCGGCTTCCTTGGCCTCTCGCGTTCCTTCCTCTCCGTCTCCTCTCTCTTCTTTGCTTTGCGCTTCTCCTTTCTTTCCTTGTACTCTTTTCCGATGAGCTCCTTTATCCTCGAGAGCGAGCCAGCGCGTCTCTCTTCAACGCCCTCGCGCCGCGCCTCTTCCTGTGCGGCTCCTCCCCCTACGCCTTTCTCAAGAGCGCCTCCTATGCGCTCCAGCTCCTCTGCACCGCTCTTCGGCAGGTTGCGCAGCGACGGAGCCAATCTCGTGATTATAAAGAAGATAATTATTATAAATGCGAGCGCGAGGACGGCGAGCACGGCATAGGTACCAAGCGCCCCGAAGGCCACCTGCGCCGGCAGTATTACTATGGGCACCTGCTGCGTCACGTTCAGGTTGCCGGCCGAGATGCGCAGCGTGAAGAGATCCGTGCCAGGGTTGTTGTCCTCTATTGTGAAGTTGGTGGCGACGAGCTCGTTTGGCGTGACGTTGAACGTCCGCGCCGGTACGTTTACGTGAGCGGTGCTCGGTCCCGTGAGCGACACAGTCATCTGCGTTGGCACGGAGTCGGTGTAGAGTATGCTGACTCCAGCTGTCGAGGCTGTTCCCGCGTAGGGGCTCGGCAGGTCCAGGCTTACTATCCTGAGTACCTGCTCAGCGGTTATCTGCGACGGGGCCACTAGCACTGTCTGTATGTACTTGAGGGGGAACTGGCTGATCGGCCTGTTTATCGTGTAGTAGCCGTATACGGACTGGTCGGCCGGTATGAAACCCACGTTCCATGCTATCACCACGGTGCCGTTGCTTATGCTCACGTTGTTAGCCACTCCGAATGTCGTGATCTGCGAGGTGCTGTTGACTATGCCCGGCGGCAGTATCGTCTTTACGTTGACGTTGGTGAGGTTCTGGTTCTGCGGCGCGCCTATCTGGAGTATGCCGCTCACCTGCTGCGTGTTGTTGACTATGCTGATCTGGTCCACGACCTGCGGCTGGTCCGCGTTCCTGGCGTAGATTGTTGAGGAGATGTACTCCGTCTGGTTGGTGGTGCCGCCGCTGTTCATGACCGAGAGGATCACTGGTATGATGTAGGTGCCGAGCGTCGCGTTCTTGGGCGCGTTGAATACCATGTTCACGTTGATTGCCTGGCCTGGGTTTATCGTGACGTTTGTGCTAGATACCGTTGCATATGCTGCATAAGCTGCAGGTATGGTAAGCCTAAGCGTCGTCGGCGCGCCGCCAGTGTTCTTGAGCCCTATGCTGGAGAGCGAGGTCCCGCCCTCGTAGAGCGAGACGAAGAGCGGTATGGATGTTATTGAGATCTGCTGCACCGGTGTGATCACCGGAGGCGGCGCCAGCGTGCTCAGTATGGCAACCATCGGGTCGTTGCTGTAGAGCGAGAAGCTTACGCTGCACGACGCGGCGTCGACTGTGAACGGCGTTATCGGCTGCCACGTGAGGTTCACGAGCTTGTAAGGGGCGACTGCGCTGGATGGCAGCGTGCACGGGTACTTGGCCGTTATGTTGAGCAGCACCACTCCTGTTGCGTTGACGCTAATGTTTGTAGCCTGCAGCTTCTTGTAGCCCACGAGAGGGGGAAGGGAGCAGCAGGTCCAGTTGAGCAGCTTGACCGAGCCGTTGATGTATACGGAACCAGGATTTGAGACCACTATGGCCATCTGCGTTCCAGCGTAGTTTATCGTGTAGCTCGCCGCGGGCGCCAGGCCGATCTTGACGTTGAGCGGAGACGATGGCGTGCCTCCGCCTCCGGCACCGCCGCCGCCACCGCCTCCACCACCGCCGCCTCCCCCTCCGCCTCCGGTGACTGTGTATGTAGCCTTCTGTGTGTTAGTCCCCTGCACCACGGTGCCGCCAGCCGTTATGTAGTTGGCGCTGAGGCTTGCGGTATAGTCGCCGGAGCTGAGCGCAGCGTTGCTTGTCGTGTATGCGAACGCGGTAGATCCGCCGCTCGCGAGCGGCGTGTTGGTGTATATGTAAGTAAAGGGAGAGGGCCCCGATACGGACAGGTTTATGATTATGTTGCCTGTAGCGAGCGGCCCGTCGTTGGTGAGCTGCGCGTTGAACGTGAGCGGAGAGCCCGGAGTCACAGAGGATGCAGAGACAGTGAATCCGCTTATGAAAACGTTCGCGCCGACAACGACTACATTTGCGCCTATGGTGTTGGAGCTTGAGTTCACAATCCCGAATAGGGAGAACACTATAAGTAATAATGCTAGATGCGGACCGAATCGCATGCTCTTTCTTTGAGCCTAATGCTTAAAAACACCCCTTATGCTGCAGATTGCCAGTTCGGCGGCTATTGCGCTGGTTTTTTATATTGCAAGCGGCACAACTTCTTTGATTTTGATGATAGACGCCATAGTAACCTCGCTTGACAGGGACAACCTGATAGTCACGCCCAACGGCAACGTGGACTTCGCCGCGCTTGTCGGCAAGCGTGTGAGGTACAGGGATAACAGCGACAGGATCTGGACGGGCAGGGTCGTTGCCGCTGAGGAGCCCTACGCCACAGTCAAGTTCGACGCCTTCCCTACGGGCCTGGGCCAGGGCCAGATACTGCAGATACTCGAGGAAGGGGAGAAGGAGGACGCGGAGTAGCTCATGCCCTTTTGGAGTTCATCAGTATGGTAAGCTCCTCAAGCGCGCTCTCCGCTTGTGCCGGCTTGATGTCAAGCCGCTTTGCGAGCAACGCCGTGTATCGGTTCAGCTCTCCGCGTGGATCTGAGTAGTTCTTGATCAGATTGCGTTCGACGTAGAGGATAGCAGCTGCAAGAATCCTCTCTTCGCTCTTCGAGACGTACTTGAAAGCCGCTCCCTCCCTTGCTACCGCCAGAGCGTCTCTGACTTCCTGGATGCGGTATCTCGGGAAGCCCGTTCTATCGGCAATCTCGGCCAGCGCAACATCGGCATCGAACTGGACCCCGGGAAGGCGCACCAGCCGCGGCACCGGGACCATGAACACAACCGCGTTGCCGTAGTCCTCTGGCGCGATCCTCGTCCTGCTGCTGGACAGCACCGATTCAGCGAGATCTGCGGCGCAGGTCTTCAGCAGCCCGGCCATCGCGGCCTTGGGTCCATCAACGAACCCCACCACAGGCATGTACTTGTCAGCGACGACTCTCACCATTCCGTTGTTGCTGCTTGTCGGTATGCGTATGGTGCTCTCGTCGGCCCCGTACACTATTCTTACCTTCACATAGTTCTTCGACGTGGTAGACGTAGTGCCGTCTTCTACGCGCACCCTCACGTATGCCTCCTCGTGCTCCAGCCTCTCCCCAGCGTCTCCTCCAAGCGCCTTTGCCGCCGAGGCTATTCGGTCGTGTATGAAGGGTTTGGCCTCGTGGCTGAGCACCCTGCCAAGCCTGCTTGAATAGACGCCTACGTTTGTCGGCATCTCGGCGTCTGCCTGGTTATGGTTGCGTCTTCCTGTCTTCGAAAGAGTAGACATTGCTCTCCCCGATGGTCTACTCTCTTCCTGTGCTATTTATTACTTCCTGAGGGAAACGGCACCCGGCCCAGATATCATTTAAAGCATTGGAAGCCAAAGGAATTGGGAGCGCATGTCCATACTAGACACGCTGGGTTTGAGAAAGAGGCGCGTGCAGGACGTGCGCGACGACGAGTTCAGCGTGGAGGACAGGGGCTACGAGAAGGTGCTCAAGTACGGGGGCATCACCTACTCAAAGAAGAAGGCTTCTGGCGTGTACACCGGCGAGTACTGGGACTACTTCATACCTGCGGCGTACGCTTTCAAGAGCCCGAGGGTGCTGCTCATAGGGCTCGGGGGCGGAACCGTAGCGTTTCAGCTCACGCAGCTGATGCACGACAGCGTAAGCCTGGATGTTGTGGAACTAAACAAACGCGCCGTGGAGCTGGCGCAGACCTTCGCCCCGGAGATAAAGGCAAACATAAGCCTGGGCGAGGGATCCGCGTACGTCGAGACAACGAACAGGAGGTACGACGCCATACTGCTCGACGCGTATGTGTCGTCTAAGATACCAGACCAGTTCCTGCAGAGGAGGTTCGTAGACAACGCGCACAGGGCGCTTTCTGAAGAGGGCGTTCTCGCTGTCAACTACGCGATGAACTTCATGGGTGCGCTAGCGTACCGCGATTACGTGCACAAGCTGAAGGAGAGGTTCACTGTGTTCAGGGTCAACACCGCGATCTTCGAGGGCAACGTCATACTGCTCTGCTCCAAGAGGATGGGCAAAGAGGAACTTGTAGGCCGCATAGCGAAGAACATGCTGCAGACGAAGGAGAACGAGCTCCTGATAAGGAACTACAGGGCTATGGACAGGCTCTAGTCCTTCTTCCTGTTGCGCAGACCGCCCAGCCATGTGAGCATTCCGGTTATCGCCGGGTGCATGTTCAGCGCTGGCTTGACCAGCTTGGAGATCGGTCTCTTCCTATACCCGGATAAAAAATCGTTTATCGTTTTTAGCTCATCGCCGCCAAGCCTCCAGCCGGCTGCGCCGGCTATCTCTGCGACGTGCTCCTTCTTGCTGGCCTTTGGTATGGGTACGACTATGCCCTTGCAGATCAGCCAGTTTATGGCGACCTGCGCCGGCGTCTTCCCGTGCCTCTTCCCTATCCTAGAAAGCAGCTCTACAAGTTTTGCATACCTGGGTTCGAAGAGGCCGCCGTGCGCCAGCGGGCTGTACGCTATTATGCTCATATGCTGCTCCCTGCAATAGGCGAGAAGGTCGCGCTCAGCATCGCGCACCACCAGGCTGTACTCGACCTGGTTCGAGACTATCTCGTTCTTCTTGAGAGCATCCTGCGCCTCCTTCAGCTCCTCCAGGGAGAAGTTGCTGACTCCGATGTGCCTTATCTTGCCATCGTCAACCAGCTTCTCCATCGCGCGCATCGTCTCCGAGATCGGCACGTTCCTGTTCGGCCAGTGGAGCTGGTACAGGTCTATGCTCTTGACCCCCAGCCTGGCGAGGCTGGCATCGCATGCCCGTATCACGTCGTCGTAATGGAAGTGCGTCGGCGACACCTTTGTCGCGACGAAGATGTTCTCCCTTCCCGACACGGCCCTGCCTACGATCCTCTCGGTTCCGTACATCTCTGCCGTGTCTACGAAGTTTATCCCCGCGTCGAGGCCCGTGCGCAGCGCCTCAACCTCCTTGGCCTCGTTGGTGCTGAGCATCCAGGTTCCCAGCCCCACCTCGCTAATCCTCTCGCCAGTCTTGCCCAGCTCTGCCATCTGCATGAGTCAATTTCTCTTTAAAGAAATATAAACGTGCGGTGCGGTCTGCATGCAACGATTAAATAGCCTTAACCCCATATCCCATCTGCTCCCGTTTCTGGAATCCTCATGGACTACTCTGACACAACGGTGATGATACCAGTAAAGGACGAGCCAGCGGCGGGGAAGGTTGCGAAGGGCGTGCTGGCGAAGCTGCCCGGAGCCATGGTGCTCGTGGTCTACAAGGGCGACAGGAAGACACTCGGGCTAGACTTCGGCAACGCGCGCATGCGCGTCGTGGAGCAGAAGGCCAGCGGGGGCAAGGGCGCGGGGGTGCGGGAGGCGTTCGGGCTGGTGCATACCAGGATAGTCTGCCTGATAGACGGAGATGCGACATACGCGGTAGACGATTTGAAGAAGGTCATAGGGATGGTGAGGAAAGGAGCAGACATGGCCCTTGGGGATAGGTTCGCGCATCTGGACAGGGAGGCGATGCCGTTCTTCATAGAGGCTGGCAACAAGATCATAACGCTTGCAGCAAACGCGCTCTACGGCATGAGCCTAAGCGATTCGCAGACCGGGCTGCGCGCCATACGCGTAAGCTCGCTAAGGAGGCTGAGCCTTCGCGAGGACGGCTTCGGGATAGAGAGCGAGCTGAACATAAAGGCCAGGAAGGCGGGCATGAGGATAGAGGAGACGCCTATCGGGTATGGCGTGCGCGTCGGGGAGTCGAAGCAGATGAAGCTAGTTGACGGGATCAAGCTGCTCCTTATCGACTTCAAGTTCCTCTAGCTTCCAGATATCTCATAGAGCGAGATGGCCAGCAGTGCGAGCGTGCATACGTGCACAAGCGTGCAGTAGAGGCAGATGCTCCCTATTCTGTACTCGGCGTAGATGAAGTAGGCGACGAACGCTATGCCAGCGGCGTTGAGCAGCGCCAGCGGCTCCGGCTTCTTCAGGTAGATGAGCGCTAGGACCGCAAGAAAGAATGCTATTCCAAGGTAGCCGTTCGGCACCCCGAACGTGTTGGCGTACGCGCTGCCCAGTACTGCGTCGCAGTTTATCAGCTGCGTGGTTGGGCAGGCCACCGGAACGTTGAATGTCGCGGAGTAGGCCAGGTACACGGAAGAGAGCAGGCCCACTACTACTATTGCTATCCTCGCAAGCGAGAGACGATTGCTTAGCTTTCTTGCCGGCATTGGCTCAGCCGAGTTCGCTCTCCAGGCTCTTCACGTACGCCTGGCCGCATACGCTGCCCGGCGTGTTGTTGGTCAGCATGCAGATCTGCGCGGTGACCAGGTTGGCCGCGCCCACAAGCGCCTGCGCCTGCGTAGTGTTGGCGTTGTTGAGGTTGCTTGCAATCGCGCTCCAGTTCATGTTTGCCAGTATGTTCGGGTTGCCGTAGTTGCCGCCCACGTCATAGGAGACGTTGGCGTAGTCTACGAATGGTATGCAGCCACCGGTGGGGCAGCTGGGCGAAGGCACGTTGTACTTTGCGAGTATCGCGTTCTCGCTGGCGTTGAGCTTCTGCAGCTCGGGGTAGCCGCCCAGGGTGGAGTTGTAAACGTTTGTGGTCGTCTCCCTCCCAACGAACGAGATGTACTGGCTGGTGTATGTGGCATTTGCGAATGTGAACGTGGGCGTGTTCGAGTACGAGTCGGTGGCGCTGCTCGTCATGTACTCGAGACCCGTGAAGCTTCCGAATCGCATCAGCGCCATCACCAGCGCCCATCGCTGCACCGCGCAGAACGGGCAGTAGTCGGCGCCTATGTAGAGTACTTCGGGCTTGCCGTTGAGCGTTAGCGCCGGCGCGCCGGATGTCGCCTTTGGGAAGTTGGTCGCGAAACCGCCCCCCACTGAGGCGCTGACGCTATTTGGTATCGCGAGTTGCGCCATGACCCCCTGCGATACCGGCTGGCCGTCGAACTGCGAGAGCTGCGCTCCCGATGAGCCCCCGGTGCCGCCGAACAGCAACACAGCTATGACCGCAATGATCACAACAAGAATGGCGAGATAGAGGAATCTTCTGTTGGAGAAGAGCGATGGCTTCTTTGCTGCTGGCTGCTGCGGCTGCCGCTGCGGCTGCTGCTGTTGCGCTTCCTCCATGCGTATACGATGCAAAAAAAGTATTTAAAGCGAGTAGCAGGCCCGTCTTGGGCCTGCCGCCGTAGTTTCAGTCGCCTTGCAAGATCTCCAGCATGCTTACTGTCATTATCGTGGTTACTGCCTTGCTCGCTGCGCCAGCCGCTCTCCTGTCTCCCTGCTCAGCGATGTACCCCTCGAGGGCCTCTATGATACCTGCCCTCTTGTCCGGCGTTTCCATCGCCTCGCTCTTCAGCTGGGCTATCCGCCTCGTGCTTGTGCTGGTGGTTCTCCCGGTTATCTGCAGGCCAGCGTCGGCTATTTGCTGTACGCTAATGCTTGCTTTTTCTCCCATTTTTCCCCACCCTCCTGTATCTGTATTATGCCTTTCCTCCTATTTAAACATACCCTTTAGAAACGTGTATCATAGATGTGAAAAGCCAATTGTCGTATACAAAATGCCTGCCGCGATCTGCTATCAGTATCTCCTGTGGACCTCGCTCATCATTCCGTCGTCGTCAACGAAGACCCAGTCGCCTGTGCCGTCTTGGTACCTCCTGCGCATGTGGAACCCGGGAGTCAGCGTGTCGCGCCCGAGGAACTTCAGGTCCTTCTCCACAAGGTCCTCGCCCGTTGTAGTTCTCTTCGATTCTTCCTGAAGCAGCGCGTAGTAGAGCTGAAGGTACTGGCTCTTGTCCAGTTGCACCTTGCTATTCTTGTCGATGAATATGCGCTCCTGCTTTATCGTCTTCTGCTCGCCTGCTATCGCGCTGCCGAAGAGCGACGCTATCCCGCCGCTGCCGAAGAAGCCCACGAGTCCGGGCATGCCTTCGTACACCTGGCCGTGCTCGAGCAGGCCGCCGACCATCCCGAAGGTTCCGTTCGCATACATGTTTCCCCTCTCCTCGTTGTTCCTTAGTGCGGGGGTCACCTGCTTGGTCTCGAGCTCCCGCTCGAACCCCGGGCTCCTCCTCACGCCCTTCAGCCAGCCGAGATGATCACGGATCTGCTGGTCCTTCTCAAGCATTGCGAGTATCTCAGCATCTGATAGCCCCTCCCCATTCCTGTTGAACGAGGTGAACTTCTCATCGAGCATGTCGCTGAAACTCTTGAAGCCGTTGAGCTTCTCCGGGCCGATGCTCGGGTCGGCTATCAGCCTGGCGTACGCGTCGGGATCGTAGTGCCTGAGGTTGTGCACGTATGGCAGCGTGTAGAAGACCTTTGGCTGCTCGACGAATGGGACGTGCCAAATGAAGTACTCGGCGCGCTGCAGCTCATATCGCATTTCGAGCTGCTCATAGGCCTTTATCCCCATGTAGTCATAGGCTATCAGCGAGGCCATCCCGTGGGTCTTCGGGACGTGCTTGCTCCAATACTTGGTGAAGCCGAACTCGTTCATGTTGTAGCTTGCACTCGCCTTCCTGTCGAAGTACATCACCCTTGCCTCGGGCGTGATCCAGCCGAGAGTCCCGCCGCTGCCGACGGTCCAGTGCGCATTCTTTCCGCTGTAGTCCTTGTCGTATGCCGACGTGTCGACGGAGATGAATGCTGCAGAACTGTCCATCTCGAGAGCCAGCGCCGGAAGATAGACGTCGAGCATCGGGCCCCCGCTTCCGCAGTTGAATATTATGGGCAGCATCCACGTGTACCGCAGCGACGATTCCACTATGGGCTTGTACTTCCGCTCGTCCTCGTTCAGGAGCCTCGAAGAGACCACGCTGAACGCGTACTCGAGGTCGGGTATGCCGCCGTCGCTGCCGGTCTCGGTAAGGAAGGCCCACCTCTTTATCGGATACTTCTTCAGCTTCTCGCTGTTGCCCTCCTTCTCCAGGTCCTTGATGAACCTGTAGGTAAGGTTGGCAGCAGTTGTGGTGTTGCTCTCGGAAAACGTCGGCCACCTGAATCCCCTACCCCCGAGCCTTGCTATATCCTGTTCGGAATCCCCAAAAGCCCCGCTCACCACGCCTATCGGAATGTAAGCAGTAGGTGAGAGGGTACGCAGGTAATCAAGACCTACCTTCTCGCTGAAGTCGAATCTCTGTCTTTGCAAACTGACCATAGTGATTTCTGGTTTCCAGTGGCATTGGCTGTTATTTAAAAGACGTTATGACATTAGACGATGGGCGATGAAGGCCACAACAGAGTTATCTTTACAGTCGTTTCTGGCCCTCGTTCTGCAGCATGCGCCTGGCCAGGCCCCTGTTTATCTCGTTTATCAGGTAGAGCATCTTCTTCTCCCGCGCTGCAGATACGCGTAGGTAGATCTCGTCCTTCGTGCCCCTGGCGGCGAGTATGTAGACATCGCCGGCCCTGAACCTCGCGGTTCTTCCCTTGCGCTGTATGTTGCGTATCTCGTTTGGAATTGGCTCGTAGAAGAGAACGAGGTCGACGCTGGGTATGTCAAGTCCCTCTTCCCCGATCGAGCTTGCAACAAGTACGCTGAACTTCCCGCCGCGGAAGTTCTCGATCGCCTCCTTCTGCTTCTCCTGCGTCACGCCCTCCTTCTTGCCCACAAAGGCCACAGCCATTATGCCGTTCTTCTGAAACTTGTCGACAAGCATCTTTATTGTTGATCTGAACTGCGCAAACACTATTGCGCTTTTGCCCCTGTGCTCGTTGAGTATGGAGATGGCGTGCTTCACCTTCTCGTGTTCCTCGCCGCGCTTGATCGCCTCTTTGGCGAGCACCCTCGCATGCTGTATGCTCTTGTTCGCAAGCACATTCTCAACGGCACGGCTCTTCTCCTCCCTGGCCTCGAGCGAATCGAGATAGGCGCTGAACGGGTAGATGCCCTCTGCGAGAAGAAGGTCGTAGGCGTGGGTTGCGTTGAGCAGTTTTATGTAGCTGAAGAAGGCGCCGAACCTGAATCCGGGAGCGCTTATCTTCCTTATCTCGTTGCCGAGTGCGATGAGCACGCCCTTGGGTATGCGCTCGAAGTTCTTCGCGTTCATGAGCCCCATCTTGTTCAGGCTGGCTAGGCTCTCCTCAGCAAGCGGCTTCACAAGAGCGGCTATGCTCTTTATCGTCTCGCTCTGCGGCACGCTGACTATGTGCATGTACTTCGGCATCACGTAGGAGACGACATCCGGATCGGTGGAGATGCGCGCCTCTATGTGCTTTATGTTCAGCGTGCCCACAAGCTGCTCTATCTTCTCCTTCCTGCTCCCCGGAGACGCTGTGAGCCCAAGGACGAGAGAGTTCCTCACCGCGAGCTCGTTGGCGATATAGGTGTATGCGTACTTGCCCACCGCCCTGTGGCACTCGTCAAAGACCGCCACGCCGAAGTCCTCTAATGAGAAGTTGCCCGACTTTAGGTCGTTGGCGATCGTCTGCGGCGTGGCGATGAGCAGCTTGGCGCTCTGCTCAAGTTCCTTGCGCTGCTTCTTGCCTACGGATCCGAGAAGGAGTGCGACGCTCTCCTCGGGCAGCCTCATCGTGTTGATCACCGTTGCGTAGTGCTGCTCTGACAGAGGCCGTGTGGGTGCCAGAAGTAGTGCACGCCTGCCCTGAGATATTTCGCTAGAGATGACGGCGAGGCCTATGAGCGTCTTTCCCAGACCTGTCGGCAGCACCACCAGCGTGCTGCCGTGTTTGAGCACCGAGTTGATTATGTTGAACTGGTACTCGCGGAATTCGACGCCGTCGAGGTTCAGCAGCTCCGCTACGGATCCTAGTTTCTGCCATCTCTCATCGACAGCCATTAGTATCATAAAGCTCTACGTGCTTAAAAACTAAGACTATTGTGATTGTCTGGCGACGAAAATAACGCAGGACCTGTGCGAGATTATCGGCGCGGTAATGGGCGATGGAAATCTTTGGACAGACGGTTCCAGATACAGAATTGATATGACTGGGAATTTCAAGAATGATAAAACCTATTTCCTGTACTTACGCAGTAAAATGGCGGATTTATTTGATAAGGAACCATATCAAATAAAATCAAGACATTTCGATGGTCACAATTGGATAGTGTTGCGATTGCAATCAAAGGAGGCATTTAACACTTTAACTAAACTTGGAATTCCACACGGAGCGGGAAAGGCTAGGGCGATACGAATTCCGTCTGCCATCATCAAAAAAGGTTGGAAATATTCAAAATGTACAATCAGGGGTCTTTGGGACACTGATGGGACTGTATTCTTTAGCAAAAAACTTACAAAACAAAATCTTATCCGACACTTGAATTGACCACAATGAGTGAAAATTTAGCAATGCAACTTGAGAAGTTGCTAAATTCAGAAGAATTTAGGGCGCATAGAAGAGGTAGCGCGGCGACAAAAAACGGATACCGCGTTGCCATATATGGCAAAAAGATGCTACTTAAATGGATGCATGAGGTTGGCTTTTCGAATAGAAAACATCTTGCAAAGGTCGAAGCGTACAAAAGACTATATATGAATTGAGTTTAATGTTTCTTTATGCCGCAGTAGTTCAACCCGGGAGAACGATCGCCTGAAGAGCGATACGTTGCTGGTTCAAATCCGGCCTGCGGCATCCTGAAGCTTGAAGATGGCCGGGCGACAATCTGTGTCTCTCTAACGCAAAGATTTAAATAAGTATTACGCGTAATACTTTTATGGAAATTGAGGAAACAAAGGTTACGCAGAAATTTCAGACTACCATACCGAAGAGGATACGCAAAAGGCTCGGCGTGAAGAGCGGCGGGGAGGTTTTCTGGCACATAGTAAAGGAGTTTGTTGTGGTTGACACGCACAAGAAGGTAAATAACCCTGTCGAGTTCCTAACATCGCAGATAAAGATGAATCTAGACGCGGTAAAGCTGGTCCACGAAGCCAGGTCTGAGATGGCTTGATGTACATAGACACGAATATCTTCATCTATGCCATAGAAAACCATCCAAAATATGGTGCTTCCTGCAAGAAGATACTCAAAGATGTGGAAAGCGGCAAGATCAAAGTAAGCGCATCGATTCTCGTGCTGGTTGAGGCTATAAATGTGTTGAATAGGTTAAACAAAGAACTTAGAAACGAAGGGAAAAAGACAATCGACATAAGCATGAATGTGGCTGCCATAGAATCACTTCCGATAAAGTGGCTGGATCTGAACCTCGTTATAATAGAGAGGGCGGCGCAGTACGAGTATCCCATTAACCCAACTGACTATGTGCATCTCGCCACGATGGAGCTAAACCAGATAAATGAGGTAATTTCCGCTGATAGTGATGATCTTGACAAAATCAAGTGGGTTGCAAGAACAGACCCATTAGATTACTGAAAACCTCGGTATTGGGAACGGGAGCGCATTCGACCTTTTGAATGAGAAGAAATTGCCTTAATCATACACCTATGTGTATCGTTGTGTATCGTTGTGTGCACAAACGCCTTTGAGAATAAGATTTCTCGACGTAGGCCTGCGGCATCTATCCTCAAAGCATCATTTTGGTTCTGGCGTGATTTCTGAAGTATACTGCTTCAGCAGTTCCTCAGCCAGGAATTCTGCAAATAACTTTTCGTTTCCTTTGTCCGCCTCTTCTATCATTTTGTAGTACTTTTCCTTGTTGCTCACTTCGATGACAACTGGCGGGAACTTGTTTCTAAGTAGTATCCAGTTCATCAAAAATCTTGCTGTTCTGCCATTTCCATCTGTGAAAGGATGTATCTGCACAAATTTGTTGTGCAACCATGAAGCGAGCTCCACGGGGTGGGAGGCTGTCTTTTCGCTTTTGTATTTCGCTAGTGTTCCTTTAATCAGGACCGGCACTTTGTCGGCTTCTGGCGGAATCCAACCTGAACCACTTATTCGCACCCGACCGTCCCTGTATTTTCCTTGCAAACGCATTTGTGTGTTCTTAGTTACCTCATACTGCAGTTTGCGGATAAACTTATCTGTAAGACCTCCGTGGCGCGCTTTTACGTATTCCCACGCATCTTTGGAGTTAAATGCCTCTATTATGTCGTTTGCTCGCGTTCCCTCAGGGGCGATGCCTTCAGCAAGCACAAGTGCGGTCTGCCTTAGTGTAAGCCTGTTACCTTCTATCGCGTTTGAGTTATAGGTGAATCTGACCAAAAAGTCCTTTGGGAGCGCATCCTCTGGCGTTCAGGGCTTTCTATAGATAGGTTTATTTCGTGCCCGCTCTACGGCTTCGGCAGCAAGGCTTTCGCGGATCTCCAGTTGATGATCATGAACCCAACGAATATGAGCAGTATGGGGATAAGGTCGTACCAGAAGATCGGTTCGCTGAGGACCAGATAGTTGAGAATGACAGCGATGAGCGGGGTCAGATAACTGAGCACCGCAGCGTTTATGACCCTGACCTTGCGTAGGCCTTTGAGATAGAGTATGTTTGCTATCCCGAAGGTCATCACGCTGAAGTATACTAGCATAATAAGGATTTGAGGGCTGGCCAGGTTGACGACGCTGTTCGGGCTTACCAGAACAAAGAGCGGAAGGGCAAATAGCGCGGAAACAAGGAAAGCAACGCCATTGGAGCTTACCACCTCAAGCCCGAAATGTTTCTGCACTATGAGGTACAGGGCCCACGCCACAGCGCCTCCCAAGACCAGAAGATAGCCGTACGAGCTCTCTATGTGCAGCGTGGTGAGCGAGCCGCCCGTGGCGAATATGAGTATCCCGATAAAGCCGAAAAGCGCGCCGATCAGCTCCCGAGACTCGAACCTCTTGGTAAAGAGCAGTGAATTGAATATAGCCATAAGTATTGGGTACACGTAGAGCGTGATAACCACGCTTGACGCCTGAAGCAGGGTGAAGGACGTGAAGAGAAGGAGGTTCGACGCTCCAAGGAGAACCGATACTATGAGTATCTTCCCTGGTTTTTTGAAAACCCCCCTCAGTGAGGCATTTCCGTTGAGCAGGAAATAGAGGACCAGGAGCGTCGCCCCTGCGAGCAGGGACGCGAAGAAATATACAAGAACAGGACTAAGCGATGTCACGAGCAGTTTCGTGACAAACGCCTGCGTAGACCAGATCAATATCGCCAGCAGTACGTACGGATAGCTCCTTTCCAAGACGAACGCCTCATGGTAACACGCTTTTATAGTAGGTGGCAAACTTTAAAAGGGAATGGAGCTCTTTAACTCGCTCACGGCTAGGCAGAAATTGCGTCCCACTTCACCGAATCCCCAATCGCAAGGCCGAGCAGCCTCGCCCCATCCGTCTTCCGCACCATCCCTATCTCGGGCATTCCTCCGAGCGAGCTACCTCTATACAAAGCGATGGCGCCATCGTCCAGACTCATCATTCTTTTCGCGTAAATGGCTTCGAAATGTCTGGTGCCGTTCACGGAAACTTTCAGGCGCTGGCCTTCATTGAACGTGGGAGGCTCTCCTTTTATCTTTGCAAGCCCAAAATTGTCAATGTGCACAACTGTGCCATCTTTGATCATGAATTTGTTCAGTATGCCCAGGTCTATGGGTTTTCCGATCTTCTCGAACCCCAATCCAGAAGCTATATTCGCCGCTGCAGGAGAATGCACGAACTTGCCGCCAAAAGGCAGGAAACCGGGGTCGTTGAGCTCGTAGAGATTTTTGAGCCCGAAATCGCTTATCAACCAGTTCAGTGTACCGGTGTTCGCGCCTACGAATTTGAATCCGTTGTTTGTTTCCCCGGCGATGCGTTCTGGCCTCTGCTTGCTCGGGTTAAGCACCACAAGGACGGTGGTGCGCCCCGGCGGGTATATCTCGGCCATCAGCCTTACTAAGAATGCCCCGTTTACTATTGAAAAGGGCGCGGCACTTACAAGTGGCTCAACGACGACTTCGTCAGAGCTTCCCAGCCTGTCTAACTCGCCGGCTATCACTTCGCGCATCTCGTTGTATGCGACGTCGCTGCAGTCGCTTACTATCACTATATAGCTCTTCATCAGATCAACCATAGGCAAGCCCGCGAAGTACGTCCTTAAGGTCGCGATTCTCGTTTGTGAGCAAGACCTTTCCCATCTCCTTTTCGCCAATCCTGTCGTACCTCGCCCTGAATTCCTTTGTGAAATGCAACAGGTGTTCGAGCAGTACGCTTCTGAGTTCTTCGCTCTTCACCTTTCCCTCCATGAAATCTGAGCATGCTTGAGTTGCGGATTTGCTATCAGAAAAGTAGCACTTGAGATATAAGTAGGCAACACTGTCGCCTCCTGCGCTCGCGGCCAGCCTGTCTTTCAGCGCGTCTTCTTCCTCGAGAAGCGGTATCGCGTTGCCCTTTGAGGAAGACATGGTGCGTCCGTCTATCCCAGGCATGAACTTGAAGTGGAGCACGGCCGGTTTCGCGTAGCCGAAACGAGACGTAACATCCCTGCACGCTCGCAGGTATACGTCCTCGTTGGGGCCTATTGGAGCAAGCGTATTTCTTATTCCAAAAAGCTGAGGGGTGACCAGCTGCGCCGCTTGTATCGTGGGATAAAAGTACATGCCTATATTCTGCTCCTCGCCAAAGCCGTATATCGCTTTTATTTCAGAGAGTGTCAGGCCCCTTGACATCTTTATTGCGAGGCTGTAGGTCTCGCTGTGCAGCTGGTTGACCAGCACCCTGGTCTTATCCGGGTTGAAGCCGAAAGCGAGGAGGGATCTCACTAGCTTGAATGCAGAACTGAGGCTCTCCTGCGGGTTCTGCGCCTTGGACAGGAGGTAGCTTTCGTCGTCAGAAATCGGTATGAAGACCTCTGTCCCGTATTTCCTTTGAAACTCAAGGTCCATGCCGAGTATTGCGGCGTGGCCCAGATGGAGCTTTACCCTGGAATTGAACCCCGAGATTATGGCGCTCCGCTCGTTCTTCAGCAATCTTGAGCAGAACTCGTCTGCGCCCCTGTGGGAGTAGGCGAGCCCGGCCCTGAAAGCCTGAATGCCTGGAAACGTGTCCTTTGGGGTTATCCTGCTGGCGCCAAATAGTTCAACCAATTTGATGTTGTCATCGCTGGGCTTCAGCAGCTCGCCAAAAGCGGAGGCCGGCATTCTCTTTTCGGCTTTCATGCGCCCACCGAGCGCTCACTTCCTGGTAGAAAAGGCGCCAGACTTCTCGATCAGCGACTTGAGATCGACATCCTCGTTCCTCATGATTACCTTCTCGATGTCGCCCTCCGTAACCTTCTCATATTTATGCTGGAAATCGTCGATGCGCTCCTGCACCTTATCCAGGAGCATCTTCTTCATCTCTCCGCTCAGTATCTTGCCTTTCCTGTAATCGGCGTTAAGCTGCTTTGCGTCCTCGGACGTAAGGAAGTAGCTCTTTAGGTACATGTACGCAACATCTACGTCAGGGTTTCCGCCCAGTCTCCTGTGCTCCTCAACCGTCTCCCTCCCCCCGCTAAACGCGGACATTATCTTTCTCTTTACCTCTTTTGCAGGGTCGAGGAAGAAGACCGCATTCCCCCTTGACTTTGACATCTTCTCTCCATCCACCCCTGGCAGGAACCTCGAATGGAGAACTGCGGGCTTATCGTACTTGAACCTGTTGGCTATGTCCCTGCAGATTCTCAGGTGCGCGTCCTCATCGGGCCCTATGGGAACCAGAACGTTGCTCATCCCGAACTGGTTGGGAAGGACGACATGCGCAGACTGTATCGCGGGGTAGAAGTGCAGGCCCGTGTTCTGATCGTTGGTGTAGCTGTAAACAGACTTGACCTCGGACATCGTTATGCTGCGGGACAGCTTTATCGCCAGGTTGTATATGTCCGTGTATATCTGGTCTATTATAACGTGCGTCTTCTTGACGTCAAAACCGTAGGCAAGCATGCTCCTTGTAAGCTGGAGCGCGTACCTGAGCCCCTCTTCCTGCGTCTTTATCTTCAGCGAAACGTAGCTCTCGTCGTCAGAGAAGGGAATGAAGACCTCGACCCCGTGCTTCTGCTGGAAGAACAGGTTTGTGTCGAAAACGGGAATGTGGCCAATGTGTATCGTGGCGCTGGGGTTCAATCCAGAAACTATCGCGCTTTTCTCCCCGGAAAGCAGCCTCGAGTAGTATTTGTCGAAGTCCCTGTGCGACACAATAAGCTCGTTTTTGAACGTGTAGAAATCAGGAACCTTGACCAGCTCGCTTATGCTTGAAGCTCCGAAAGTCTTGATCAGCTTGACATTTGCTTCGTCGAGTGCTGCCACGTTACCCCTGATTGAGACCTCTCCCCCTCTGAACACGCTGCCCAGCTTCTGTGCTGTTCCTTCTTCTTCTTCCTTCTGCGCCCTTAATGCTTCTGCTGACATTTAATTATCCCCATTACTTGATAAAGACACTAGATGATCTGTTTCTCCCTATATAAGCATAATCCCGCTATCCGTTTAGGCGCTGTTTTGCTGGACAAAAGCTTAAAGAAAAGGCAGGAAGTCAAAGTAAGAGACCGCACATTGTATCGCAGCAGTACGAAACCTAATGAAACGCTTAAATAGAAGGAAAGCCAGAGGTGTTAGTGATGGCGCAGACGGGGGACTTTGGGGAGAGCTAATGGGGAAGAGCGAATCCAAGAGCAAAGATGAGTCGTTGAGATATGGGGGCAAGGGCGCCCATCTTAGAATCCTCGAGAGGGCCGGTTTCAGCATACCGGAAACCTTGTTCGGCAAGGGGCTTGATGTCGGCTCGCTGGACAAGGGCACCAGATACGTGGTAAGGAGCAGCGCGGTCGGCGAGGACACCATGAGCCACACAGCAGCCGGAAAGTACGACTCTGTAGTGAATGTCGGGGCCGACCAGGTGGGCGCTGCCATAGAGCAGGTCGCGAACAGGTACGGGGACGGGAATGTCATAGTGCAGCCCGACCTGAGCGCGCAGATGAGGTATTCGGGGGTCATCTACACAAATCTCGACGGCAAGGTGCATATATCAATGGGAGCAGGGAGCAAGGTGCACGAGATAGTCGCGGGAGGCGAAGGCGAGATAACAGTGATAGCAGGAAGCAATGGCTACAGCATGCGTGGGCAGGAACTGGTGAACCCAAATGTGGTTGAGCTTCTGGTTTCTGAAGCCAAAAAGGTCGAGAGCCTCTTCGGCATCCCTACGGATATAGAGTTTGCTTATCTTAATGATGGGAAGCTTGTCCTGCTGCAGGCGAGGCCTCTGCCCAATCCCACTTCCAATGCGCTGCGAGAATCGGAGATAAGGAGGTTTGAAGAGCTCATTGCTCCGCTTAAGGAAGCAGGGCTCAAGGAAGCGGTGCTCGGGATCGGAAACTACAGGGAGATACTGGGAGACGACAAGGCTACAGAACTCAGCACTTCGCTCTTCAACTACATATTCTCGGGAGAGGGGGACACGCTGGGGGGAATGCAGCTTGGAAGGAACGAGCTCGGATATGAGAATGGGACCGAGATACAGCCATGGGTGCTTATGCTCGGGGGCAAGGTGTACTATAATTTCGCAGCAGACGCGCTGCAGTTCAGGCCGAAAGGGGTTTCGGTAAAGGACATGCTGAAGGTGATAAACGGCCTTTACGTGCCCAGAATCAGGGAAAACCCGGAGCTGCTCAACTACCCAGAGCTCGGTTTTTACATACAGTTTCCAGAGCAAGCCAAGCAGGCAGGGCTAAAGAGCGAACCGTTCTCTGTGCTGGCAGAGAAAGCGGGGGGCGCATCGTTGAGCATCTCGATGCCGGATCGCCCTCCTGTAAAGAGGGCCGCCAGAGAATATGCAAACAGCGGAGACTGCCTGGACGCCATCGCTCTGGCTGCAGACGAGATCAGGAAGGGGAGCGCCAAGGAGTACTGCAAGGCTGCGAGGCTTGCGTTCTTCGCCCTGGAGGCGCTGCGCAACGATCTAGAGAAGCTCAGAGCAGAAAGCCCTAAGGAGTTCTCCAGGCTATCCAAACTTTTTGGAAGCTCGAGCGTGGAAGGGTTGAGGGACGCTGTTGCATACAATGGGAGCATAGGCTCGTTTGAGCCGCCTGAGACCGAGGAGTACAGGTATCAAGGAGGCTTCGAGCTGTCCCAGCCGAGAGGCTGGGCTCAGGCGCGAAAGCTCAACACTGGAAAGGAGCTCGGTAACCTGGCTGTGGAGGCGTCTTCTGACAATACGAGACGCATGCTCGAGTACAGGGAGAAGATGAAGTTCTTCTTATTCAGGGACTTCGACCACCTCAAGCAGCTTGTGGACCAGTTTGGGCAGCTTACCGGATTTGGCAACAGTATTTACAGGCTCACACTCAGTGAGCTGAAGATCGCGACAGACGAGCCGCTGCTTGCCGGCTACCGGATAGAGCTCAGGGGCAGCATGCGCGGCCAGAACCTGTTCGGGGACCCTATATTCGAGAACGATCTGAGAAGCGGAGCGAAGGGAATTGCGCGCCGCAGCCAGCCGCGGTTGATTTTCGGGTCTCTTAGGGAGGCGATCAGCGTGGCGCCTGGGGACGGAGCCAGGCTTGTCAGCGCCGTGGACCAGACTGTCTCAATTCCTGAAGGAACGAAGGTGGTCATAGTTTCTGATAACATAAGACCCGGATCACATCTTTTCACTCTCCTGTCAGACTATCAGCTGCCTGTGATCGCAGTGCCGAGGGACGATCTCGACAGGGTAGCAGGTAGCGAAAGGATCAGGATCTCAGCAGAAGGAGGCAATGTCAAGATCGATTATAATTAGGCACTCCAAGACGGAAAAGGAGTGGTTCACGCTCAGTTACACAGATCTTCTTAAACTGCTGAACGGTGAGTACGACATCGGCGTAGACGAGGACTACCTCAGCTCGCATTTTGATCCTGCAATGCTTTCGGATCTGAAGATCGAGAAGGTTTATTCATCGCCCGCAAAAAGGGCAAAGCAGACTGCCAAGATCATAGCGGACAGTCTCGGAGTAGGAACCGGTGTGGCGGGTTGGCTTTCGGAGATAAAGTTCGAGATGCTGCCCAGAGAAGTGTATGAGAGGGGAAAGGAGGCCATGAGGGAATTTCTCCTTGAGGAAAGCAAGAAGGCGGCGGTTGACATTGATGGAAAGATGCTTGTTGAGAATGCCATCTTCGTGTCACATGGCTTCGTAATGCGAAGATTCTTTGAAAAACTATATGGGACGCAGATCGATGAGCTCAAAAGCGACGGCAGGTTCACCAACTACCTGACAGGCTTTGAAACCGGAAGCGGATCTCTCGTGTCGTGTTTGAAGCAGGATTAGGTTTCGCATCATTTTTTCTTGCGGTACCATCTGACCCCTTTTGGGGTGTCTTCCAGGCTTATGCCGTATTCGTCGGTCAGCCTGGCCCGTATCTCATCGGCCAGCCTGAAATCCTGATTCTTTCTTGCCTCCTCTCGCTGAGCGACAAGCTTCTCAACGCTCTCATCCAGCGCCGACCTCGAGACGTAGCTCTTGAAGTCGAGACCCAGAATGCTGTCGAACTCGACGAACGTATCGAGAAGCAGCCTCGCATCGGCTGCGCTTAGCTTCCCCGCTTCCAGAGATCCTGACGCCTTGTTCACCAGAAGGTGCATCGCTGCCATGGCCACCGGCACGTTGAGGTCGTCTGCTACTGCATTGAAGAACGCGGTTCTTTCCAGCTCAACTTCCTTCTTCAGCTGGTCGTTCGCCCCCTTTGCTGCAGACTCTGAGACCTCAGCGACCTTCTGCAGTAAAGCATAGACTGAGCGCAGGCTCTCCTCCGCGCGCTTCAGGTTGTCGAACGTGAAGTTGAGTATCTTGCGGTAGTGCACGCCGAGCATCAGGTAGCGGTAGCCTATGGGGCTGTAGCCCTTCTTGACCAGGTCTTCGAGCGTGTAGATGTTGCGCAGCGACTTGCTCATCTTCCTGTTGTCCACTCGCATGAACTCCATGTGCACCCAGTAGTTTACGAACTTCTGCCCGGTTGCCGCCTCGCTCTGCGCGATCTCGTTGGTGTGATGTATGGCTATGTGGTCGACGCCACCGCAGTGTATGTCGAAGTGCTCGCCCAGATAGCTCATGCTCATCGCGCTGCACTCGATGTGCCATCCGGGGAAGCCCTTCCCGTATTCGGAATCCCACACGAACTCCTTCATGCTCGAATCGGAGAACCTCCAGACCGAGAAATCTGTGGGGTGCTTTATGCCCTCGGGCCGCTCTACTCTGTAGCCCGAAACGATCGTGGTCTGCAGCTGCTCGAAGCTCATCTTTGTGAGCACGCCGTAGCCACTGAACTTCGAGGTGTCGTAGTACATGCCTCCGGCAGCACCCTCCACTCTGTAAAGGTAGCCCTTCTCCTCCAGTCTCTTTATCAGCGCGAGTATGTCGTTTATGTGCTCTGACGGTTTGGGTGTTGCCGAGGGAGCCAGCACATTGAGTTGTCCTATGTCCTCCAGGAACTTCTTTGAGTAGAAATCCGTAAGCTCGCGCATGCCCTTGTGCTCCTTCTGCGACTCGCTGCGTATCTTGTCGTCTCCCGTATCGGCGTCGCTCGCCAGATGCCCCACATCGGTGAGGTTCATCACGTGCTTTACCTTGTAGCCCTCGTGCTCCAGCGAACGCCTGAGCACGTCCTGGGAGATGTAGGTGCGCAGGTTTCCTATGTGCGCGTAGAAGTAGACCGTGGGCCCGCAGGCGTACATCCGCACCGCGCCCTTTTCGATCGGCACAAACTTCTCTTCCTTGTGGGTCAGCGTGTTGTGGAGCTGCAAGAAGTACACCGCTGATACTTTCACAGTTAAGATATTAAGGTTGCTGCGTTAAGAATCGTGTCGATTCGATGAAGGCCAGCAACGTCACGTTTATGCTCGCGGTGCTCATAGCGTACATCGTGCAGGGCTCCATCTGGTACACGATGCCCTTCATACTTTCGCATGCGCTCTCCAACGATTACTTCGCCGTGGGACTGCTGATAGCGCTCATACCCCTGGTCGAGGTGCTGAGCGCGGTGCCGTTCGGTTTCTTCGCAGACCTCGGCAGGCTGAAGATGATAGCGTTCGACAGCATGCTCGCCATCCTTGTCGTTCCATTTCTGTTTGCGACAAACGTCGACCTGCTTGTTGCGCTAGGCGCCTTCCTGCTCGGCGTGGGCGGGATGGGGCTGTGGATAGCGGTAACTGTGCACATGGCCAACACGATGGGAAAGAACGTGAGGTTCATAGGCTACGAGTTCGCCGTGATGGCCGTCGGATGGATAACGGGACCGATGCTCGGCGGATTCCTGTACGGAAGCTATGGCACCGTGCCTCTCACAGCGGTCGAGATGCTCCTCCTTGCCATCTCCTCGTTCCTCTTCCTGAAGACCATGAGGTACGCGAGCGATGTGGCGCAGAGGAAGACTCCAAAGTTCTCAAAGCTCGTCTCCGCCAAGGATGGGCTCCTTAGCCGCATACCGAGATCTGCATTGCCGCTCTTCTTCCTCTCCTTCCTGCTCTCGTTCCTCACGTACGCGATCTGGCTCGCTGTGCCGCTTATAACACACATAAACGATGTGGATGTGCTTATCGGAGGAGTGCTCATAGGAGTGCTAGAGGTGCCGTACTTCTTCGGCGACGCTCTTGGCGGTAGGCTGTACAAGCATGCCAACAAGAAAAGTTTTGTTGGCTATTCGGTGCTCTTCGCTGCTGTGTCTGTGTTCGTTGTGACCCTCCTCCTTGGTGTGAGTTACTACTCGCTGATCATACTCTTCGTGACCGGTTTGCTGGTCACGCTCTCGCAGACAGGCATGTTCAGCGCGCTGGTGAGCAACGACAAGCGGGACGCGGGAGAGATAGGCGCAATCTCTTCGGTATTCGGAGGTTTCGGCGGCGCGATCTCCTCGGTGCTGACTGGCGCGACCGTGGCCCAGTACGGCCTATGGGTCTTCGCCTTCGTCTTCGCGGCGATGGCGCTGCTCTATTTTGCGTACCTGCACGTCGCCTTCAGAAAAACGGATTTCTAGACAGGCATATACTTTTAATCCTGAATGGAGTAGCTAATGCGGGCGAGCGTAGTCTAGCCTGGTAGGACGTAGCCTTGCCAAGGCTATAACCCGGGTTCAAATCCCGGCGCTCGCATCCGTATCTGGAGATTGTATGAAGAAGGGAAAGAAGATTGATGGCGCATTCATAAACAAGATAGGGGAGTTCGACCACGCAATCTACAAGCAAATGAGGCACCAACCAGACAGGAAGCACATACTCATACCCACGCTCATCACCACGACCGCGCTCGTTCTTCTCATCTATCTCTTCGAGATGGTCAACCTCGACCTCAGAAGCAACATCGGCTACTCGCTGGTCGTGTTCACCGCGTTCGCGGGCAGCGCCTTCATACTTTTCATGACACCCTACTCGAGGTCGTCCAGCGTCAAGAGGTTCGTGAAGAGCTACGCTATAGCCAGCGTTTTGGGTGAGATCGGCTACCTGCTGACAGGAATAATAGGCTTCTATCCGGCGGCCGCGATAACGCTCTTCGTTGTGGCGCTACTGCTCTTCGAGACCGACAGCACGCACCCGCCCGCCATGGGAATCGCCTTTGCGTTCATAATATTCCAGATAGACTACGCCGGGTTCTTGATAGTGGTGCTCGGGGTTGCGGTCTTTACGGGCATCAAACTCGTTCTCGAGAAGCTTGGGATTAATCCCTAGAGTGCGTGCTTTTGCCTCTGGCCCTGAGCTTTTTGAATAGCATCAACGCTTCGAACTCCATGCCCGGAGCGAAATCCTTTCTCTTTCTAGTCTCGGCTTCACTGAGATAGATCAGGCGTTTGCCCTTCGGCTCCCTGTCGAACAGATAGTAGAAGCTTAGCACGACCTTTCCGTTTGGAAGCGTAAGGCCGCAGAAATACTGCAGCTTTTCTTTGGATATCTTGAGGTTGCACTCCTCGAGCATCTCCCTCGCGGCGCCGTCCTCTGGTGAGAAGTACATCACGCCATGCACCGGTTTCCCATCTTTTCGCTCAAGCTTGCCTCCCGGAGCCACGAGCGTTCCGGGCAGGTAGGAATCGTTCCCGTGCCTCCTTACGAAACCTATTCTGTACTTGCCGCTGGAGAATAAGACTGGCATAACGGTCACGGAGCACCTTATTTCGTCATTGCCTGCCATGCGCATACAGCTCTCCTTGCCAACGCAGAAATTAAAAGCTTCTGTGAGATAGATGTAGGCGTGCGAGTGTAGTCTAGCCTGGTTAGGACTCTGCCCCTCCAAGGCAGAGACCCGGGTTCAAATCCCGGCGCTCGCACTGTGCTTTAAGTGCTAATCCCAGACGGGCGAGTCATTCTCGTAACTATTAAGAGCCTTCTGATGTTTAGATACAAATCACTACTATGGACGAAGAAACCGGAAAGTCAAAGAATCGGCTTCCCTACCAAGCTCATTTTTCTATCACCGCATTTTTATGGGGATTGGTGGTTGCATATGTTATTGGACTCGGCATGGAAACCGCAGTACAAAATCCTCTTGAACCGGCCAGTGCATCACTTCTTTTACTTCTGATTGTTGTGTATGCTGGCACGTGTGTTTTTTCCTTGGGGTATATACTCAGAAAAGAGGATAGTCCTCTAAAAACATATGGTAAAAATTTCCTGATAGGGTATTCGTGGTTACTTGTAGGTTTAATTTGTGAAAGAGTTATCAACATCTGCAAAGGCAAATCTAACGGCGCATACGTATTATCACTGCTTGGACTATGGGTACTGTCTTCGCTAATATTGTTGTTTGTAGTGCCAACTGTTATGATACTGACATAAATATTCATGATTTTGTACGCTTACAAAGGCATCTAGGCAGAGATTGTTATTCCAAGCGCCATTATCGGCGCTTGCACCTGCGGTTTACGGGTGAAGCGGGTTCGGTTCTCTTGGAGAAACCTATTTATATGTTTAGGCATACAAACATATTGTGATAAAATGGAAAGGCGGACGACAGTCTTGCTCGAGAAAGGAGTCTATGACGCACTTGTAAAAGAGAGCGTTGAGGAGTACAATAGCTCAAAATCCATATCCAAGGTCCTGAACAAAATCTTGAAGAAAGCCTTGATGAACAAGAACAGGCTTAGCGAGATCTTGCATTCCAAAAAGGCGGCAAAGACCACAGCTAGAGAATTCGAGAAGTTCAGGCACGAACTGTCTAAATCGGTGCAGTCTTGATACTCGATACCACATATATCTTGCCGCTTGCCAAGATAGGCATTGATACGGATCTGCTAACCCTGATAGATGAGGGCAAAATTAGAATCTCAATGGACGACGTGAGAGTAAGCATGATATCGCTTTTCGAGCTACAGGCGAGAGTTGCAAAATATAAATTGCCTCCGAAATTGGCAGTTGATGCGGTGAACATAATAAACAGCAGCCTAAAAATTGAGCCGTTTTATAATCCTGAGGTCATAGAGGTGGCCGATAAATTGTCTAGGGAGCTTAGTGATTACGTCGACTGCCTTATATTAG